>JBEGLG010000199.1:0-5954 GCA_041183645.1 Actinomycetota bacterium
GCGCGACCTCGGCGAGGCGAACCGAGTTGGACGAGTTACCAGAGCCGACGACGATCACGACATCGCACTGCGGGGCAATTGTCTTCACCGCGCCCTGGCGATTCTGGGTGGCGTAGCAGATATCGTCGCTCGGCGGACTGATCAGATGCGGGAAGCGCTGCTTGAGCGCATCGACAGTCTGGAGAGTCTCGTCGACCGAGAGCGTGGTCTGCGAGAGCCAGATCAGTTTCTCGGGATTCTTGATCTCGACATCAACTGCGTGCGCCGGGCCATCGACCAGGGTCATCACCTCGGGCGCCTCACCCATGGTGCCGACGACCTCTTCGTGCCCCTCATGACCGATGAGGATGATCTCGTAGCCCTCCGAGGCGAAGCGCTTGGCCTCGGCGTGCACCTTGGTGACGAGCGGGCAGGTGGCATCAATGGCCTTGAGATTGCGGCTGGCGGAATTCTCGTGCACGACGGGCGCAACGCCATGGGCCGAGAACACGACGGTGGCCCCCTCCGGAACCTCCTCGACCTCATCGACGAAGATGGCGCCGCGCTTCTCGAGGGTCTCGACCACGTACTTGTTGTGGACGATCTGCTTGCGCACGTAGACAGGTGCCCCATAGAGATCGAGGGCCTTCTCGACAGTGACCACCGCGCGATCGACGCCTGCGCAGTAACCGCGCGGGGCAGCCAGCAGGACCTTCTTCGCGTTCGGCATGCCCCAATCGTAGGCGGTAACTCGCGATTCGACTCGCCCGCTGTCGGCCGCCTGCAGGAGAATGCCTGCATGCTTACCGTTCGCTCCGGCCCCTGGAGCCCTGACACCATCGCGGGGTACCTCGCCGGCGCCACGATCCCCATCCGGCTGGCCAGCGTGGGCAAGCACTTTCCCCTCGTGCAATCGCTGTGGTTTCTCTATGACGACAACTCGCTGTGGTGCTGCACCCAGGCCGATTCAGTTCTCGCGAACCGCCTGCGTCGCGACAATCACGTGGGCTTCGAGATCTCTGCCGATGCCCCTCCCTATCGCGGAGTGCGCGGCAAGGGGCGCGTGAGCCTCGTCGAGGGCGCCGCCCCCACCGTGCTGCCTCGGCTCGTCGAGAAGTACCTCGGCTCCGAGCCCACCGACTTCAGCACCTGGTTGCTCTCGCGACTCGACAACGAGATCGCCATTCGCATCGACGACCTCAGCGTCAGTTCCTGGGACTACTCGTCACGCATGCCGAAGAAGCAGTAGCGATGGCCCTGGAGACAAGTGCCGAGAGCCCGGCTGCCGTTCGCACGGTGTCACGCCTGCTCGCCGACTGGATCGGTCGGCTTGGCGGCATCTGGGTCGATGGCCAGGTCGCCGAATTCCGCCGCCGTCCCGGTGCGCGCAATCTCTATCTCACCCTTCGCGATCCTGATGTCGACATGTCGATCACAGTCGTGGCCGACGTCGCCGTCATCGGCGCTGTCGAGCCGCCGCTCGCCGAGGGTCAGCGCATCATCGTGTTCGGAAAGCCCGAGTTCTGGACAGGTCGCGGCACACTCTCACTGCGCGCGAAGGAGATTCGGGCCGTCGGCCTGGGCGAGCTGCTGGCGCAACTCGCGCGCCTGCGCGAACTGCTGAACTCCGAAGGCCTCTTCGCGGCCGACCGCAAGAAGCCGCTGCCATTTCTGCCTCGTCGGGTCGGACTGATCTGCGGCCGCAATAGCGCAGCTATGCACGACGTGCTGGTCAATGCCCGCGAGCGCTGGCCCTCTGTCCAGTTCGTCGTGCGCGAAGTGGCGGTGCAGGGAGTGCAGGCGGTGTCGGCAGTCAGCGAGGCTCTGGTCGAGCTCGACGCACTGCCCGATGTCGACGTCATCGTGATCGCTCGCGGCGGCGGCAGTGTCGAGGATCTCCTGCCGTTCAGCAATGAGTCGCTCGTGCGTGCAGTTGCCGCATGCGTCACGCCCGTCGTGAGCGCGATCGGGCACGAGCAGGATGCCCCGCTCATCGACTTCGTGGCCGATCTGCGCGCCTCGACCCCCACTGATGCTGCGAAGCGCATCGTTCCCTCGCTTGCCGAGCAGACTGCCCTCGTCTCGTCGCTGCGCGCGCGCTCGCACCGCGTCGTCATGGGTCAGCTCGATCGAGAGAGCCAGCGCATTGCCGATCTGCGTCGTCGCAGCCGTTCCGTCGTGCTGAATGCGATCTCGTCGCGCGAGAGCGAGATCGGACATCTCGCGGCTCGAGTGCGCACCCTGTCGCCTTCCGCAACCCTCGAGCGTGGCTACGCCATCGTGACCAACGCTGCCGGAGTGATCGTCCGCTCCCCCGATGATGCCGACTCAGCCCTCGACATTCGCGTGACCGGCGGCAGATTCGCCGCCACTCGTACCGACCTCTGACCCTCGACACGGAATACGGTGATGACATGACCAAGGCCAAGGACCCCGGCACGGGCTACGAGGCTGCGCGCGATGAGCTTGCGGGCATCGTCGCCACGCTCGAGGCCGGAGGCATCAGCCTCGAGGAGTCGGTTGCGCTCTGGGAACGCGGAGAGGCGCTGGCGAAGACCTGCACGGACCTTCTCGAATCAGCGCGTCAGGCGGTTGCCGAAGCAGAGAGCCCCGCGGCCACCGACTGAAGCCCGGCCCAGTCGAGGGTGCCGGCGACAACGGTCGTCAGCTTCGGCTCGACCCGCACGAGTGACTTGCGTGACTCGCTCTCGAAACGCTGCCACGTAGTGCCATTGATGACCACGGGATCCAGCGGCGCGCCCTTGCCGGTCTGCTCGGGGATGAATCGCTCGCTGGCGGTGGCCGACTCCGAGATCTCGACGTACTGCTCGTCGGGTGTCAAGTAGCCGATATGCCAGACCGGATCGGGCTTGGTCGCCTCGGTCGGCTCCCACCGCACGCTCGTCGGCACGTAATCGGAGGTTCCGGCGCCGGCGATCAGCACCGGGAAGCCTGCCTGGGCTCTCGCGACGGTGAGCACAGGTGCCACCTCGACCCGCTTGATCGGGTCGGGATGCGGGCGCAGGGTGATGAGAAGGATGACGGCCACGAAGGCAAGGACCACGGCCAATGAACGCACCATGTCGCCGACGGTCTGGCGCATGCGGGCGTTCTTGCGACCAGTGGGCTGCGGAGTGGTGGACGACACGACTCCATCATGGGCCACGGCTAAAGTGCATGCATGACGAGGTTCCCGAATCCGGTGTGTGCCCGATGAACGACCAGAACCGCACGCCCGAGGTTCCCGACCGTAACCTCGCCCTCGAGCTCGTGCGCGTCACCGAGGCAGCAGCCATGGCCGCCGCCCGGTGGGTGGGCCGCGGCGACAAGAACGGTGCCGATGGCGCAGCAGTGAACGCCATGCGTCAGCTCATCGGCACTGTGTCGATGCAGGGAATGGTCATCATCGGCGAGGGCGAGAAGGATGACGCCCCGATGCTGTTCAACGGCGAGCGCGTGGGAGATGGCACCGGTCCTCGTACCGCCGTGGCCGTTGACCCCATTGACGGCACCACCTTGGCTGCCAAGGGCATGCCGAATGCGATCTCGGTGATCGCCGTGACCGAGCGCGGCGCGATGTTCGACCCCAGCGCTGTCTTCTACATGGAGAAGCTCGTGGTCGGCCCGCAGGCCGCCGGAGTCATCGACATCACCGCGCCGATCGCGTGGAACCTCGAGCAGATCGCCAAGGCGAAGAGCGAGCGGGTCGCCGACCTGACCGTGTGCCTCCTCGATCGTCCGCGTCACGATGCCCTGGCCGACGAGATCCGTGCCGCGGGCGCTCGCATCAAGTTCATCTCCGACGGCGATGTCGCCGGCGCGATCATGGCCGCTCGCCCGGGCACCGGCGTCGATCTCCTCGCCGGCATCGGTGGCACGCCCGAGGGCATCATCGCCGCCTGCGCCATGAGCTGCATGGGCGGCGAGATCCAGGGTCGACTGTGGCCGAAGGACGATGCCGAACGACGCAAGGCCCTCGACGCCGGCCATGAGCTCGGCCGCGTGCTGACCACCACCGATCTCGTCACGGGCGACAACAACTTCTTCTGTGCGACCGGCATCACCGACGGCGAGCTCCTCGAGGGGGTCCGTTACACCCCCTCCGGGCCCACGACCCACTCGATCGTCATGCGCAGCAAGAGCGGCACCATCCGCGAGGTGCGCAGCGAGCATGCGCTGGAGAAGCTCTCCGCCTATTCGGCGGTTGACTTCGAATAGCGCGCTCGATCCCCGGGATGACGACACCGTGACCAACTGAACACCCACCGGCCTGTCGCCCCGTGGGCTGCCGACCTACGCTTGCCGAGTGACTGACTTCTCGTATTCCGACATGCTTCCGCTGGGCGCCGACCAGACCAACTACCGCCTGATCACGTCCGAGGGCGTCGAGACGGTCGAGGCTGCCGGCCGCACCTTCCTGCAGGTGAGCCCCGAGGCCCTGCGCCTGCTCGCCTACGAGGCGATCCACGACATCCAGCACCTGCTGCGGCCCGGCCACCTGGCCCAGCTGGCCACGATCCTGAAGGACCCCGAGGCATCGGCCAACGACCGATTCGTCGCACTCGACCTGCTGAAGAACGCGAACATCGCCGCCGGCGGCATCCTGCCGATGTGCCAGGACACCGGCACCGCGATCGTGATGGGCAAGCGCGGCCAGAACGTCTGGACCACCGGCCAGGATGAGGAGCATCTGTCACGCGGCATTTACGACGCGTACCAGAAATTGAACCTGCGCTACTCGCAGCTCTCGCCCATCAGCATGTGGGAGGAGCGCAATACGGGCACGAACCTCCCGGCGCAGATCGAGCTCTATGCGAATACGCACGAGGGTCATGAGGCGTCGTACGAGTTCCTGTTCATGGCCAAGGGCGGCGGCAGTGCGAACAAGAGCTACCTCTACCAGGAGACCGCAGCACTGCTGAACCCCACGAGCTTCGCGCGCTTCCTCGACGAGAAGCTGCGCTCACTCGGCACCGCGGCCTGCCCGCCGTATCACCTTGCGGTGGTCGTCGGCGGCACGAGCGCGGAGTTCGCGCTCAAGACCGCGAAGTACGCGAGCGCTCGCTACCTCGACTCACTTCCGGTGCACGGCGACGCGAATGGCCACGCCTACCGCGATCTCGAGATGGAGGCCGAAATCTGGAAGATGACCCAGGAGTTCGGCATCGGCGCTCAGTTCGGCGGCAAGTACTTCTGCCATGACGTGCGAGTCATCCGGCTCCCGCGCCATGGAGCCTCGTGCCCGGTGGCGATCGCCGTGTCGTGCTCGGCCGATCGCCAGGCACTCGCGAAGATCACCGCAGAGGGAGTCTTCCTGGAGCAGCTCGAGACCGAGCCCGCTCACTACCTGCCCGAGATCACCGATGATCATCTTGACGACGATGTCGTCGCGATCGATCTCAACCAGCCGATGGACGATATTCGCAACACGCTCTCGAAACTGCCCGTGAAGACCCGCGTCTCGCTGACCGGCTCGCTCATCGTCGCGCGCGATCTCGCACACGCGCGGGTGAAGGGCATGCTCGACCGCGGCGAGGAGATCCCCCAGTACTTCAAGGATCATGCGGTCTACTACGCCGGTCCGGCCAAGACTCCTGAGGGTTACGCCTCCGGATCCTTCGGCCCCACCACGGCAGGTCGCATGGATACCTATGTCGACCAGTTCCAGAAGGCAGGCGGCTCGATGGTCATGCTCGCCAAGGGAAATCGCAGCAACGCGGTCACGAAGGCCTGCCAGGAGAACGGCGGCTTCTACCTCGGCAGCATCGGCGGTCCGGCCGCTCGACTGGCCCAGGACAACATCACCAAGGTCGAGGTTCTCGACTTCGCGGAGCTCGGCATGGAAGCGGTCTGGAAGATCGAGGTAGTCGACTTCCCGGCATTCATCGTGGTCGACGACAAGGGCAATGACTTCTTCGCCGAGACGATGAAGCCAATCCTGTCGATCGGTGTCGGAGCACCGAAGCAGTAACTAC
>JBEGLG010000200.1:0-19276 GCA_041183645.1 Actinomycetota bacterium
AGGAGCGAGCCAAGCGCATCCTCGAGAAGCTGCGCGCCGCACCGATGAATACGTGGCCCCGCTACTGGCAGGACGCCGCCTTCAGCACGATCCACAACTGGAAGCACACGGGCGCCGGTGCCGCGCATTGGGCCGGCGGTCGCTGGCACTGCTGAGTTCTTCCCGCCGGAGCCCGTCGCGGTCTACCCTGGTCGCACTTCGATGGGAGGACACATGTCACGACTCTCGCGCTCGATCATCATCGCGACTGCGGTACTGGCGCTCACTCTCGCGGGCGTAGGGCCCGCGCGCGCTGCGGGCACGCTCTCGGCCACGCCCAGCACCATTGCCGGCGCCACCCTGACCGTGACCGTGCCGACCGCGGGCTCGCCTGCAGGCGTCTCGCCCGACGTCTACTTTGACGAGGCGACCGGTACCTATTACCTCTACACGACCAACATGCCGCCCGGTGTTTACACCAGCACTGACGGTAGTAACTGGAACCCCGTTGCCGGCGCCGCGATGCCAAATGGCTTCGATTGGTCGGTCGTGAAGATGGGGCCGAGCAACTATCGGATGTACTACGCCTCGATCAATCCCAATCTCCCCCAGACCGTGTCCTGCACGAACATGCGCAAGGAATTCAGGTACGCCACGTCGACCGATCTCGTCCATTGGTCAACTCAACCGAGCGTGCTGCTCGATGACATCGGATGCGGAGTTCCCCACGTGCTGAAGAAGGCCGATGGCGGATACCTGCTGTACTGGAACACGATCACCACGAAGCACGGCATTCACATCGCGACATCGCCGGACGGCCTCACCTGGACCAAGATCCCGGGAATCATCCAGGACAATCCCGAACTCGTCGATCCTGCACCGCTGCAGATGCCCGACGGAACTTTCCTCATGGTGTCGTCCACATCGGGCGGTCCCGGCCAGGCGCAGCAACTGCGGCTGCTGAGCTCCACCGATGGAATTACCTGGAGCCTGAGAAATCAGCCCCTCTACGCTCCGAGCGGGGTCAGTGTGCTCGATCCCTCGTTGAAGCTCATCGGAAACCAGCTTCGTGTCTGGTTCGGTTATGCGCCCGGCATGGATCACAATGCCTCGCACATCGCCAGCGGTCTCCTCGATCTCAAGGCCGGCACCGCGGAGTCCGCATCCTCGGCCTCCTCGACCGCCAAGGTGAAGACCTGCACGAAGGTGGGCGCCAAGAAGAAGAGCGGTACCAAGGTCGCCGTGTGCACGAAAGTCAAGGGCAGGCTCATCTGGGTCATGCGCTAGTCACGCGTTTTCAGCCCTGGCAGCTCACCGGCCAAGCGGGCCCCACTCCGCCGAGGTTTGGGCGTCGTCACACTGGGTACACCCCTGATGTGAGCCATCTCCGTGGCCACCTTGACGAAAGGCATCACCATGAAGCGCTCTTCCACCACTGCCCTGGCCATCGCCGCAGTGGGCGCTCTCGGCGTCGCGGTTCTCGCCGGCTGTTCCAGCAGCTCCACGAGCAGCGCCGCCTCCGCCAGTGCAGCAGCACCCTCGGCATCTGCGGCCTCCGCCAGCCCGTCGGGCTCGATGGTGGGCACCGACCCGGGCACGTGGTCACCGGTGGAAATCAGCCCGGATCAGAACGGCCAGGTCATCGAATTGAAGATCGGCCAGAACGCACGATTCACCGGCCTGCCTGCCGATGACGCGAACAACCGCATCGTGATCGAGTCGTCCAACCCGAAGGCCGTCGAAGTGCACCAGCAGGGCACCGAGAACGGTGTGACCACGGTGGCCGGTCTCACCGCAGTCGGTCTCGGAGCCTCGCGCATCATCGTGTGGGACGGTGACCCCAATGACAATGGCGGTCAGATCCTCAACCAGTACGTGGTGCAGGTCTTCAACGTCGATGCCGACAATGCGCCGGGTAACGAGGGACCGCAGGTCCTGAAGCCAGGTGCCAGCACCATCACGCTGGAGCCCGGAGCCGGTGCCATCATCGACGGACTGCCGAAGGGCGAGTACGCCGTGACCACCGATAACGACATGGTCGCCATCCCGTTGCCCGACCAGGACTCCAGTCAGTACCCGGGTGTGCTCGGTGTGGGCGAGGGAACCGCGAAGGCCACGATCACCGATGCGAAGGGCGCCGTGGTCGCGACCATCACCATCACCGGCAAGGTCTCGCAGTAAGTTCAGCGCCAATGTTGAGGGGGCCTGGGTAATCCCAGGCCCCCTCAACAATTCTGTGCGCGCCTATGCCTCCGAGCCGAAACGATGCATGGGCTCAGGGAATCCGAGGAACCATCCCTGACCCGTCGTGACACCGCACGAGAGCAGCAGTTCGGCGATGCTCTCATTCTCGACGCCCTCGGCGATCACGGTGCCGCCGAGCACGGTCGTCATCGCGCAGACTGCAGTGATCAGCGCCTGAACACGCTCCTCGTCGAGATCAGTGGTGAACGACTTGTCGAGCTTGAGGTAGTCGAAGCTCACATCCTTGAGGAGCCCCAGAGTCGAGGTGCCGACACCGAAGTCGTCGATCGCGATCGGGAAACCGAGATCGTGAATCCGCCTCATCACCGCCATCGTCTTCTCCGGATCAGCGCCGATCGCGCTTTCCGTCACCTCGATGACGAGACGACCTCTCTCGATGCCATGTGTCTCGACTGCTGCCATCAGGGCCCCGAGGATGTCGTGTCCCGAGTTCAGGGTGAGCGGGCTCAGATTCACGCCCACCTGCGGGACGCCTTGACCGACGAGAGTGGCCAGCTCGGCGCACACCTGATCGATGACCCACAGATCCACGAAGGGCATCAGGCCAAGGCTCTCAATGTGAGGGATGAACGCGGAGGCGGGCAAGAGGCCCCGATGCGGATGTCGCCAGCGCAGGAGCGCCTCCGCCCCCACGACCTCACGCGAGTCGAGCCGCTTGATCGGCTGGTAGAACAACTCGAACTCGCCCGCCGCGAGTGCGGGCTGGAGTCGAGCCTCGATGTCAAAGCGCACGCGCATCCGGTCGAGGAGGTCATCATCCGAGACCACATCGGTGAATGTTCGCGCTGCTTCGCTCAGGGCCACGAAGGCTGACGCGACAACCGAATCGAGCTCTCCGGCGGTGGCTGCCGATCCCGAGCTTGCTCCGAGTACGTAGCGGAGCAGGATGACCTGCTCGCCCACACGACGGCTCAGGTCCAGTCGGGAGCGAATGTCCGCGAACGCGACCTCTGTGGCTACGCCCTCGAGAATGACGGCGAATGTCGCGCCCCTGACTCGTTCGACATTGCCGGCACCGAATGCGTCGCGGAGGTCGGCCATCACACCGGCAAGAACCTCATCGCCTGCGTCATGGCCGAGCTCGGTGTTGATGCGCTCCAGCACCAGCAGCTTGATCAGGACAACCGAGACATCGCGTGTGGCAAGGATCGGCTGATAGTTGCGAGTGAGTCGGGCGGTGACGTCCTCCCAGCCGCGGAACTCGCCTGCTTCCGAATCGCCGCTCGCGACTTCGGCAGCGCGACGGTGCTTCTCGGTGACGTCGCGATAGACCCACATGTGCTCGATGACCTCGCCCCCGAGGACTCGCGGGAAGTAGTCACGATCGAGCCAGCGACCATCGGCCATCTGCCACTCATCATGAATGACCGAGCGCTTGGCAGCGACGAGAGCCCGAGTGTGCGCCAGCCAGGCATCGGAGTGCTCGAAGAGCGGTGCGCTCATGACTGCCGCGGCATCGCAGTCGGCGCCGTACATCTGCTCGGGCAGAACGCCGGGAGCGAAGATCGCGGTAAAGGCGGCGTTGGTGAACTTCACCGTGCGGTTCTCGTCCTCCACGAGAACGCCCTCGTGCATGTTGCTGAACACGAAATCCAGCCGTTCAGGCTCGAATACGGGCATTCCCCACCTCCACTCCGTCGTATGTATCGGCTGAAGGGCGCCCCTCAGGGGAGCTCACTGCCCGTAGATCACGGCCATGCAGCACTCAGCGAATGCGGACGGACTCATTTCCCCACGGGGTGATCGGGGCAGAGGAGGGTGAGCGGAAGGCCTCGGGCAAGTCTTCGACGATATGCCAGGTGGCGGCAAGTCGGCCGACTCCCACGAAGAGCCCGACCTGAAGGCCCAGCTCGACGATCTCGCCTTCGGTGAAGTACTCGCCGAGTTGGGCATAGAGCGCATCGTCGATGGCTAGGTGATTCGTCGCAAACAGATCGGCGTACCGCAGGGCGATGCGCTCGGCATCGGTGAGGTCATCGGCCTCGTACGGCTTCTCGAGCGAGCAGACGAGATCCTCACTGAAGCCGTCGGCGAAGGCATCCTCGTAGCGAATGGCCATGCAGCTTCGGCACTGGTTGTGGAAGGCGATGCGCAGCCGCACCAACTCCACGAGACGCCGCGGAAGCTTGCCCTTCTTCAGCGCGCGTGTGTACGCGATGAGCGGCTCAGCGAGATCGGGCCGGTGGGCGAGAATCGACGAGACCGCGAGCTCCAGAGATGACTTCTCGTCGGCCGCGATCAACTCGGCCATGTGCGAATCGATCTCATCGACGCCAAGCCTGCGGAGCCGAGCCATGAATCCTCCTCGAGATGGTCCTTCCATTATCGGGGCCGCATGAGCGTCCGTCCCGGCTTCCTCGAAACCTCTTCGTCACATGCCCTATGTCACGATGTGCCCAGGCATTCGACGAAGGCGAGAACCCGTGAGCGACATGAGCCCCCTCAGCGGGCACATTGTTGTCTTCGGCTTCCACGGAGTAGGCCGACGGATCGTGCGTCAGCTCTCCTCCATCGGTCATCGAGTGCTCGTCATTGACTCCCAGGCCTCCCTCACCGAGCAGGAGGATCTTCAGCGCTGGGGCATCACCTACCTCGCCGGGTACGGCGACAGCGAGGACACCCTCTCCGCGGCATCTGTCACCACCGCCCTCGCGGTGCTCTGCGTGACAGATGACGACGTGCGCAATACCCGCCTCGCACTACTCGTTCGTGACAGGTCGGCTGAGGTGCGCATTGTCGTGCGCATTGCCAACTCAGCGGTCAGTCGCGCGCTGCACGAGGTCGCGCAGCCGGGTGCCGTGCTCGACGTCGCCGCTCTCGCGTCACCCTCCTTCGTCGAGACCGTGCTCGACCGCACGACTCACGAGCTGAACCTCGGCGGAGTCGAGTTCATCATCGACACGATCAGCTCGCGCCGTGACGGCATGCTTCGATCGCTTGGCAGCGAGTTCATCCCGCTCGCGGTGCGACATGAGGGCGATAGTTCGACCACCTATCTCCCCGCTGACACTCATCCGGTGCGAGACGGAGACTCGATCACCGTGATCGGCACCCGACAGGACTACCGGGCCTATGGCATCGAGCCGGAGACCGGGCCCGAGACGAGCACCGGGCCGAATCTGCGACGCAGGCTGCGCGAGCTGGTAGCAGCCATGAACGATGCCGTCGACCGACCCTTCCGGATCGCCGCTCTCGTGCTCGCGACGCTCTTCGCGACCTCCTTCGTCATCCTCATCTCCGGCTACCAGGAGGCCGATGGCACTCGGATGGATCCCCTTGATGCCATCTACTTCACCTCCGAGACCATCGCGACGGTCGGGTTCGGCGATTTCTACTTCCGGGATCAGCCGACGTGGCTTCGACTCTGGGCGGTAGCGCTCATCCTGCTCGGCGCAGCACTCGTCGCCATCGCCACCGCATTACTGACCAACGCGCTCGTCACCCGCCGACTCGAGCAATCCCTGGGTCGCCAGCGGCTGACCGGGATGCGCGATCACATCGTGGTCATCGGCCTGGGCTCGGTCGGAAGCAAGGTTGCCGCGGATCTCCGCGCCGCCGGGCACGAGGTCGCGGTGATCGACAGTGGCGACGGGCGACGTCTCATCCCGCAGATGCGTGCTGCGCGCATCCCCGTCCTCATCGGTGATGCCACCCTCGCCGAGACACAAGTGGCCGCAGGTATCGAGCGGGCGGCCGGCGTAGCCATCCTCACGAGTGACGACCTGGTGAATATCGAGATGGGCCTGGCTGTGCGCGGCGTCATCGGCGAACGCGAGGTGCCGATCGCCCTGCGTGTCTTCAGCCGGAATCTCGCTCGTGTGATCGGGTCCGGTCTCGACGCCGGTGTCGCCCGTTCCATCGCCGAACTGGCCATGCCCTGGTTCGTCGGCGAGACACTCGGACTCGAGGTGCTCGGCACCTTCTATCTCGATACCACCTTGTTCCTGGCCATCGGCGTGAGTTGCGAGCAGGGCGGGCGTCTCGAGGGCGTCAGGCCTGCGGAGGCCGGGCCGACCATTCGCGTCGTGGCGATTCGTCGTGCTCATTCCTCGGGCACGCTCGAGCAGGTGCGTCCGACGTCGGCACCGCTCACTGTCGGCGATCGCGCCTACATCGTGGGGCCGTACCAGGATGTCTTCGCCGCACTTCATCGCGGCTGAGCGCTCTCAGAGAGTGACGTAGTCGGGAAACTTCGGCTCCTGACCGTCGCCCGATGACCGCCCGCGCATGCCGCGATAGGCCCACGGCGCCACATCCTGCACGACCCATCGGAGATCCTCGGCCCGCGACGACACCCAGCCACGTGACGGAAAGTGCGCATGGGGATCCTCGGCAATATCCGCGAACTCAGCGGGAATCCCGAGCGCAGTCAGGAAGGCCGCGGCCACGAGCGCATGACCGTCGCTGCTGAGGTGCAGTCGATCCGGCGCCCACATGCGATCTTCGTACAGGCGCGGAAGGCTCCATAGATCGACAAGCACCGCGCCGAGCTGTGATGCGCTTCGCCGGATGCACTCGTTATAGGCATGGGCGCGCTCACCCGGGCCTCCGGTCAGCGGAATGCGCTTGCGCGGATCGAAGCCGGCGAAGACCACGACCTTCTCGTTCAGGTCAGTCACTCGTCCGAGCAGCCGGTGAAAGCGATGGCCCAGCTCGGCGGGGCTTGCCTTCGTGCGAATGATGTCGTTGGCTCCCGCTCCGACGGAGACCAGGCTCGGCATCAGCCGTTCGAGGTGAGGCACTTGGTGATCGGCGATCTCGTCGAGCTTGCGACCGCGCACGGCAAGATTGGCGTATCGGAATTCCGGCGCGTTCGCCGCCAGGCGCTCGGCCACGAGGTCTGCCCAACCGCGAAGTGAGCCGTCAGCACGAACATCCCAGAGGCCCTCGGTGAAGCTATCCCCCAGGGCGACGAAACTGTCGAGTGTCACCACTTAACTCCCGAATGCCGAGCCGTGCGCATGACCATGATCATCAATCACCAGGAAAAGTGACCATTCGTCTCCGAGATTATCGAACCAGGCCATCGCCGCCGGGCCATCGACCATGGCTGCCGATGCCAGGGCATCGGCGATACCGGCATCAGGCCCGACCACGGTGGCGCTGTCGACCTTGGTCGCAGCCTCACCGGTCGCAGGATCGATGACATGGTCGCCGCGCTCGTACCGGCCCGACGTCGCCATCGCCTGATCGCGCAGAATCGCCGTCTTCACGATCTCCGACGGCGCATGGGGGTTCACGATGCCCACCGGCCAGCCCTCACCCGAGCCGGGTTGCTCGTCGCCGAAGGCCTGGATGTCGCCGCCGGCATTGACGAGGTTGTCGACGAAGCCGAGCGAGCGGAGGAGATGGCTCGCGCGGCCGGCCGCCCAGCCCTTGACGTAACCCGAGGGGTCGAAGCCACCCGGCACGGCCCACGGGTCGAAGGAGCCGCCCGTCGCGGTGCGCAGGTCGGCGCACGCGCCGAGCACCTCGGCGAATTCGATGGACTGCTGACCGGAGCGATCCAGGCCTGCGCGATAGAGAGACGCCTCGGTCTCCGCCCGATAGGTCGAGAAGACGTCGTCGACATGGGCAAAGAAGCGAGCGCATTCATCGATCGCCGCGCGGGCCGAGGCCTCCCTACCAGCCGTTCCGGCCAGATTGAGCGTGATGGCCGTTCCCCATACGTGCTCGACATGGATCACTCGATCGGCATGCACGACCGAGCCGGAGATTCCCCGGGACCAGTCCTCGATGACCTCACGACCTGAGCGAGTAGGTGGCATGCGATGTCCGTTTCACCCTTACCTGATGCGAACCTGAACCGCGGGGCGCACACACTTTCTGCCGACGCTCCTATGGGAGTATGGCCCATGCCCAAGAACTCGCCGAGCAGCACCGGCGGCGGCTCCGGAGTTCTCTCCCCGCGCATCGATCATCCTCATCGCGCACGGCGACCGCTGAATCCAGGTGCTGCCCTGAGTGATGCCGTCATCCTCAGCGTCGGCCTGCTCGTGATCACCGTCGGAATCTGGTGGCGTCATGGTGGGCTGCACCTTCTGCTGCAGGGCAGCTGGGCCGAGCAGTGGGAATCCGCGGGCGCGCTGACCGGACTCCTGGCCACCTCCATAGCTCTCATCGGCATCTCGCTCGCTGCCCGCACCCATCGATTCGAGCGGGCCTTCGGCCTCGACCGAGCGCTCCTGTGGCATCGATGGCTGGGCGAGGCGGCAGCGCTGCTTCTCATTGCGCATATCGTCACCACGGTTGTCGCCTACACCAGCTACTCGGGCTTCTTCAATGCCATCAAGCAGCTCATCGGCGAAGAGCAGTACATGGCGATGGCGACGATCGGCGCATTGGGCATGCTCCTCATTACCTTTCTCTCGCTCGGCTTCATCCGCCGCCGCATGGCTTACGAGACCTGGTACTTCATTCACCTGCTGGTCTATGCGGCCTTGATCCTGGCCTTCGCCCACGAGATCTTCCTGGGCTCTGATCTCGCCTTCGATCCCCTGGCCCGCTGGTTCTGGATCATCGTGAGCGTCGTGGTGCTCGCGATGGTCGTGATCAGCCGCTGGGGCCGAGCAGTGCTGTCGATCGCTCGGCCGCTCACCGTGCTCTCCGTGACTCCCCTCAACGATGTCGCCGCAGCGATTGAGCTGGGCGGTCGCAACGTCGCCTATCTGCGCCCCGCGGCAGGGCAGTTCGCGTTGCTGCGGCCGCTGACACCGAAGCTCTTCTGGCAACCGCATCCCTACTCGATCTCCGCGGCACCGAGAGTCGATCGCATTCGCTTCACGATCAAGGCACTCGGCGGCGCAAGCGAGCTCATGACCCAACTGCCAATCGGCACCAAGGTCGCGGTCGAGGGCCCCTACGGAACGAAGATCTACGAGGAGCTACGCGGCAGCAAGCTCCTGCTCATCGCAGGCGGCGTGGGCATTGCGCCCGTGCGTTCATTGATGGAGGACTTCGACAGTTCCGCAGAGCCGGTGGTCATCTATCGAGCCCGCCGACAAGCCGAAATCGTTCACCTCGACGAGCTCGAGCACCTGGCGGAAACCCGCAACGGGCGCATCATTCCCGTCGTCGGCCGCACTCATGAGCTCGCAACCGGCAATCCTTTCGACCCCCACGTGATGCGCTCGCTCGTGCCTGACGTCGCGCAGCGCGTGGTTGTCGTGTGCGGGTCTCAGCCCATGATCCACGCGGCCTACAAGTGCCTTCGCGAGTGCGGAGTTGCCTCAGCCGATATTCACTTCGAGAGAATCTGGTGGTAGACCATGAGTGAGGTCGGACTCGCACGGCGCATTGCCCCCGCGATCCTGATTGCCGTTGCCGGCGGAGTGCTGCTCTACCTGCTCCCCTCCGGCGCCGATAGCGATACAGCTTCGGCCGAGGATGTAGGCGCCGGCACTGAGCCGGGCAACTCGGCAGCATCGGCGGCCAGTGGTGCGCCGGCTGCCTCGAGTGGCTCCGGTTCCAGTGCCTCGGGCAAGCGAAGCATCAAGGGCGATGCCGTGAACTTCCGCTTCGGCACGGTGCAGGTCAAGGTCGTCCTCGACGGCACGACGATCACCGACATCAAGACCATCACTGCGCCGGGCGGCGGCTACCAGGGCTGGACAGATCGTGCCATCCCCACCATGAAGTCCGAGATCCTGGCCGCCCAGTCGACTCACGTGGCTGCGGCCTCCGGTGCGACATACACCTCGATGGCGTATGCGCAGTCAGTGCAATCCGCCCTCGACAAGGCCTGACTACCGCAGAACTAGAGCGCTCGGACGATGTCCTCGACACGATCCTTGGCGTCGCCGAACAGCATCGCGGAGTTCTCGTTGAAGAACAGCGGATTCTGCACGCCCGCATAGCCCGAGGCCATGGAGCGCTTGAAGACGATCACGTCGTTCGCATTCCACACCCGCAGCACGGGCATTCCCGCAATGGGGCTTCCCGGGTCAGTCTCGGCAGCGGGATTGACCGTGTCGTTGGCGCCGATCACGAGCACCACATCGGTGTCGGAGAAGTCATCATTGATCTCGTCCATCTCGAAGACGATGTCGTAGGGCACCTTGGCTTCGGCGAGCAGCACATTCATGTGGCCGGGCAGGCGGCCGGCGACCGGATGAATGCCGAAACGCACGGTGGTGCCGTTCTCGCGCAGCTTGCGCGTGAGCTCGGCTACGCCGTACTGCGCCTGCGCCACGGCCATGCCGTAGCCCGGGGTGATGATGACGGACTTGGCGTTGCGCAGCAGTTCGGCGACCTCGGCCGCACTCATCTCGCGGTGCTCGCCGTAGTCCTTGTCCTCGCCCGGCCCGGCCTCGATGCCGAAACCGCCGGCGATCACCGAGATGAATGAGCGATTCATCGCCTTGCACATGATGTACGAGAGATAAGCACCGGAGGAGCCGACGAGCGCACCCGTGACAATCAGCAGATCGTTGTCGAGCAGGAAGCCCGAGGCGGCGGCAGCCCAGCCCGAGTAACTGTTCAGCATCGAGACGACCACGGGCATATCCCCGCCACCGATCGAGGCGACCAGGTGCCAGCCCAGGGCCAGCGCGACGATCGTCACGACGATGAGCAGCCAGAGCGACGGCGAGATGCAGAACCACACGGTGAGCGCCACGAACGCGACCAGGGCGCCGATATTCAGGGCGTTCTTGCCCGGCAGCACGAGCGGATTCGACTTCATCCGCCCGGAGAGCTTGCCGAAGGCGACGATTGATCCGGTGAAGGTCACGGCGCCGATGAATACGCCGATGAACACCTCGGCATGGTGAATGCCCAGCGTGCCCTGCGAAGTCAGCAAGGCGATCTCGGCAGGATCTCCGCCGCCCTCGATCAGGAGGTAGCCATTCCAGCCGACGAGCACCGCAGCCAGGCCGACGAAGGAGTGCAGGAGGGCGATCAGCTCGGGCATGCCGGTCATCTCGACCACCCGCGCACGCCAGAGGCCCACGGCACCGCCGACCACCATGGCCACGCCGATGAGGATCAGCCCGAGAGCCTCGATGTTCCGGTCGATGGCCAGGACGATCGTGGCCAGGAGCGCGATGGCCATGCCGGTCATGCCATAGGCATTGCCCGCCTTGGCCGTCTCGTGCTTCGACAGGCCGGCAAGCGCGAGGATGAAGAGCAGGGCAGCGACGAGGAATGCCGCCTGTGCCAGGGACTCAATAGTCATGGGCTCAGCTCCTCGAGAACATCGAGAGCATGCGGCGGGTCACGGCGAAACCGCCGAACACGTTGATATTCGCCAGCAGCACGGCGACGAAGGCCAGGATCGTGATGGCCGTGTTGCCGTGGCCGATCTGCAGCAGCGCGCCGACCACGATGATGCCCGAGATCGCATTCGTCACCGACATCAGCGGCGTGTGCAGGGCGTGATGAACGTTTCCGATCACGTAGTAGCCGATCACGATGGCCAGGGCGAACACCGTCAGATGCACTCGTAGCGCTGCGGGCGAGGCCGCCACGAGAAGCAGGAGGATCGCTGCTCCGATACCGACGTAGGTGAAGCGGCGGGCCGACGACATCGGCGGCTTAACCGGGGATACCTCAGCAGTAACACGCTCTGCGGCCACCTGAGTCGGTGCAGCAGAGACCTGCACGGGCGGCGGCGGCCAGGTGACTTCGCCGTCGCGCGCAACGGTGATTCCGCGCTGCACGACGTCGTCCCAGTCGATGACCAAAACGCCATCCTTGCCAGGCGTCATCAGCTTCATCAGGTTGACGAGATTCGTGCCGAACAGCTGCGATGCCTGGGCCGCGAGACGACCGGGCAGATCCGTGTAGCCGATGATCGTGACGCCATTGGGCGTGACGACCACCTCGCCCTTCACAGTGCCCTCGACATTGCCGCCGTTCGCCGCGGCCATGTCGACGATGACGCTTCCGCGCTTCATGCTCGCCACCATGTCGGCGGTGATGAGGATCGGGGCTGAACGACCCGGGATCAGCGCGGTCGTGATGATGATGTCGATGTCGGGGACCCAGGCCGAGTAGAGCGCGGCTGCGCGCTCGTTGTAATCGTCGGACATCTCCTTGGCGTAGCCGGTCGAGGAGACCTCAACCTCGCCGGAGGCGACCTCCAGGTACTTGCCGCCGAGGGAGGCGACCTGATCGGCCACCTCGGGTCGCGGATCGGTCGCGTAGACGATCGCGCCCATGCCGCCCGCGGTTCCGATGGCGGCAAGGCCGGCCACGCCGACGCCGGCCACGAGAACCTTCGCCGGCGGCACCTTGCCCGCCGCCGTGACCTGACCGGTGAAGAAGCGTCCGAAGGCGTTCGCCGCCTCGATGACCGCGCGATAGCCCGCAATGTTGGCCATCGAGCTGAGCACGTCGAGCGATTGCGCACGCGAGATGCGCGGTACGGCGTCCATGGCCAGCGCGGTGATACGTCGCCGGGCCAGATCAGCCACCAGATCCGGGTTCAGCGCCGGGCTCACCAAAGAGATGACGGTCGTGCCCTCGCGGAGTCGGTCGAGCTGGGTCGCGGAGGGTGCATTGATCCCGAAGATGATGTCGGCGCCGGCAGGATCACCGATAGCCGCGCCTGCGGCGGCGTAGGCCTCGTCGGAGAAGGACGATGCCGCGCCCGCGCCGGGCTCGACCACGACCTCGTATCCGAGGGAGATGAGCTTCTCGACGGTGCCAGGGGTCGCGGAAACGCGGGTCTCACCGGGGAGGGCCTCGTGAAGGACTCCGATGATCACTGAACACTCCCGACGGCACGTGCGGGGGCTGCCAGTCGCAGCCCCGACTCGTCAATCTAGCGCCCGCCGCGGAGTCGAACGCGGGGAACCCAGGTGACCTCAGCCACGTGCCGGAGGCTTGACGGGGGCCGGGGGCCCTCGGATGCCCGACCTAGGATCGACGCATGGCCGCGACCAATCCTGACCGCTCCTCCTACTTTCCGGCAATCGAGAAGAAGCATGGCCTGCCGATGTCCTACTGGTTCGAGCAGATGACACAGATCAAGGACCTCAAGTACCCCGAGCAGATCGCCTATCTGCGCGAGAACCACGGCTTCAGCCAGGCTCATGCCAATGCGCTCGTGCTCTACAGCAAGGGGAACACCACGAGCAGGCGCTTCAACACCTTGGACGACTACCTCGCGCCCCTCGACGATGCCAAGCAGAAGAAGGCCCGCGAGATCTTCGCCGCGATCACGAAGAAGTACCCGAAAGCCGAGATGGTCATCGCCTGGAATCAACCCATGGTGAAGATCGATGACACCTACGTGTTCGGGCTCTCGGCGCAGTCGAAGTACTTCCTCATCGCGCCGTGGGGCACCGGCATCATCGACCAGTTCCGTCCGCGCCTCGAGGGCTACGAGGTCAACAAGAAGACGATCAAGGTGCCCTTCGACTGGAAGGTCGACAAGAAGCTGCTCTGCGACATGGTTGCCGCGCGCCTCGCTGAGGTCAAGGACTGACTCGGCGGCTCCTCGCGCACAAGAAAGGAATGAACCCGGAAAGGCATGGCCTTTCCGGGTTCACCTGAAAGAGTTCTAGCAGAGCTTCTTGCCGTTGCCGACCGTGATCGTGTCGTTGAACCAATTCGAAATCTTCTTCGACCAGCCGTACTTGGTGGTCTGGAAGTACAGGGCCCCCTCGATCAACGGGTAGGTCACCGCATCGTTCTTGAGGTCGGAGCAAATTGCCTTCTTCGCCTGGGAAAGGGTGGCGCCCTTGCCCAGCGCCATGATCGCGGGGAGTGACGCGGCGAGCTTGGGCTCTGCCTTGTCGTTGACCTTGCCGTTCTTGCACACGACCGGGTAGACGGTGCCGTCGGACTGCTTCTGCAGGGCGCAGCCTGCGGCAGATGCCGGCGTGGTCGTGGCGATGCCAACGAAGGCGAGGGCAGTAACGGCGATTACGGAGGCGCGAAGCGCACGAGAATTCATCATGAGGGAACCGTGCCAGTCGATCGGGGAGAAATCAAGGAACGTCACCGACTGCACGGACACGGGGGGATTTCCTCCCGAATTTCCCGATGGCACAGTCGAACGAATGCCCGAGGGATTAGCGTCGGGGAAATCGCGGAGGGAGACCTGTATGCACGCTCTAGTCGTCGACGATGACGACTTTCTCAGGTTCATGCTGGTGCGCACTCTTCATGACCTGGGATGCGAGAGCGTCGATGACTCTCCAACCGCTGCCGCGGGCCTGAGATTGGCCACCGCGCGCAAGCCGGATCTCGCCGTGCTGGATCTCGATCTGGGAAGAGGCCCCACGGGAATCGATGTTGCCTACGGACTACGCAAGGCGCACCCCGACGTAGCCATCGTGATTCTCTCCTCGTACTCGGATCCCAGGCTTCTCGGGGCCAATAGGGAGCTTCCCGAGGGCGGCGTCTATCTCTCCAAACGCGAGGTGGGTGATGTCTCCGTGCTGCAGAACGCCATCGCCGAGGTGCTCGCGGCCCCGTGCGGCAGGCGCACCGGCGCCCCTGTTGCGAACATTTCCGGGAGACGTCTGAGTGACAACCAGGTCGAGATCATGCGGCTGGTCGCCGAAGGATTCTCGAACTCCGAGATCGCCCGTCGTCGCCACCTCACTGATGCTGCTGTCGAGAAGGCCATCGCGCGGCTTATCAAGCAGCTCGCCCTATCCCCCGGACGCGAGGACAACGCTCGAGTGCTGATCACGCAGGCGTACTTTGCCCTCATCGGCTCGACACAGGTGCGCCGTGACTGAGAATCTGGGAGTTCCGACGTGGCAAGAACGCATCGGGGGCCGCTGGGCAATCTCGATCCAAAGCTACGCCATCGGCGCGGTGCTCAATATCGCGATTCTTGCCCTCACGGGCGGACAGATCGGAGCCGATGAGGTCCACACGAAGGACATCGGAGCCTGGGCCCTCGTGGGAATAGCGGCAGCGCTCATTGTCGGTGCCTACGCGCTTGCTGCCGATGCGTCGATCTTCAAGTACCGTCGGGAGCGAGCCGTGCCCGCCTGGCTCGCCATCACGTTCCATCTCGGCGTCGGGCTCATCTTCGGCCTGGTCATCGTCGTCGCCGGCGATCACTGGATAGAACCGAGCACCCAGGACCCAGTCGTCCGAGTCGCCTGCATCTGCCTCATCGGCCTGTGGTGGGGCCTGACCTCATCGCTCGTGTTGGAGGCCCGTGATCGGTTCAACGGCCAACGAGAGGCACTGATCGAGCGGGCAGTCGATCTCGAGCTCGCCACCATTAGCGAGACCGAGACCGCGATGCGCCTGCGCTCGGCGATCGCGCAGGAGGCAGGCCCGGCACTGGACGGAACACGTCGGCAGGTGAATCACGTACTTGACGGCTTTGCCTCGCAGACCCAGGCACTTCTGCCCGTCGAGGAATGGTGGAAGATCTCGCAGTCACTACGCACCACCGCCGATTCGGCCATTCGTCCTCTCAGTCATCACCTCTGGGAGGCCACTGAACGTCAATACCCCCGCCCGCGACTCGACCGAGTGCTGACCCGTCTGTTCCTCTATCAGCGTTTCGCGGTGATGCCCACCATGGCAATTCTCGCGATCGGCTACCTGCCCGCAGGGGTGTTCCGCTTCGGTGGATTCGGCGGATTCCTGGCCACGGCGCTCATGACTCTCGGCGCAGGGCTGCTCCTGCTCGTCGCCAACCTGGCCATGGGCAGCACCAGAAGACTTCACGCGCTCGTGTTCATCGCTGCCCTGATCGCGACCCAGCTCTATGAGTGCGGCTACCTGGCCGCGCTCTCCTGGCGAACCGGTGACTCACTGAGCCCGGGGCCCGAAATCGCGGGCGGAATGATCGCCGTGGGCGTTTCGGTGCTGCTGCCGGCTGCATACTCCTCTCTGAACTCGATCAGGTCCGAGATTCTCGAACGCTTCCGCCTCGACACCGACGACGCCCGCATTCGTCAACTCGCCAACGCGCGACAGCTTGCTCACGTCACCCGCCAGGCCGCCCGCGACCTGCACGGCAGCGTTCAGACACGACTCATCTCATGCGCGGTCGCAATCGAGCAGGCCTCGCGCAGCGGAGACATCGCGCAATTCCGCCATGCCCTCGAGACCAGCATCGCCATCCTCGATTCACCCCTCCCTGACCATGCGGACGATCCCTCGGCCTCGATTCGCGAGGAGGTGCACCGGATGTGCGCACCCTGGGAGGGCTTGTGCTCATTCACCTGGGAGATCGAGCCCGAGCTCGGCCAGATCCGCGGCCCCTTGGCCATCGCGGCAGGGCGAATCGTCGAGGAGGCGGTCGCGAACGCATGCCGACATGGCCTCGCCGAGAGCGTCCGTATCCAAGTACGCCGGATCGACGGACCGGCCATCTCCTTTCGGATCGACGATGACGGTGCCGGGCCGAGCGGAGGTCAGCCAGGCCTCGGGACGGCCATGCTGGCGGGAATCAGCCGCGGTCAGGTCGAACTGTCGGCGCGACCCGAGGGCGGTTCCCGCCTCTGTGTCATCCTGCCGATCGACTGAGCACGGGGGGAGTTCCCCCCGAATTGATGACTGGGCTGGACTGGCCTGCGCGCTCGGTTCTACTTTCGTTCCGTGCAGATGACACCCAGCGAGAGGAAGACCTCCATGCGCAGTTCACGAACCCTCCGGACCGCAGCAGCGGCAACTGCCGTCATGGCCGTCGCCACGCTCGGCATCGCCTCTACGGCCTCGGCCACGATTCCCGATGCCACCTTGGCCACCTTGAATCCGGGCCCGCTGGCCTCCAAGGCCGGAGCCAACGGGAAGCTTGCCTGCCCAAACTGGTCGGACTGCTACGAGGTGACGACTCGGTTCATCAAGGTCGCCCAGACCGATCCCAGTGAGTCGGGCGGTGACGAAATCTACGCGCTGCCGATGTGGGGAATTCTCGACGGCATGGGCCTCGACCCGGATCCGAACGCCGATGGCACGAAGGATTTCTTCCGCGTCAACATCACGAAGTCCACCTTCCGCCCCTGGAATTCCGGCTCGAATCTCGGGTCGCAGTGGGTCGATCGTGAGGCCAAGACCTGGATTCCGCTCTTCGACCGACCGGGAAGCGCAAGGCACGCCAAGAACTTCGTCTTCACCGATCGAGTGATACCGATGTCGGGTAAGCAGTTCACCCCGACGGAGGGCCTGCTATTCACGAACAACTTCGCTGAACATGACGGCACACCGGAAAGCGTCACTGATCGCCTTTACCTCGAATCTGCACGTGACTTCCAGGGCCAATTGCAGCGCAACTCCACCGTCGGTAGGGCGGCCGTACGCTCAGCGTCTTACGGAGTGGGCGATGCAATTTCGGCAGCGGGTGCCTACGCTACAAAGACCTTCCCTGACATCGCGAAGGTCGTGGCCGCAGCCGGTTCCGAAGGTGCCACCTTGCTGAAGAAGGAGGGCCAGCCGAACATCACCAACCTGATCGACTCGACAGTAAATCTGGTCTCATCCCTTTCCCAGCTCGATGCCGATGATCCAGGTGAGCAGGTCACCACCTTCATTCCGTTCAGTGAGCTCGCAGCGCCGGGCAAGCTCGGCAAGGAGCAGCAGTTCACGATCACCGGCAAGACCGACCCTGATGATCTGCTGAACACCGGTGAGGTCAAGGCCGTACTCGGCGTCAAGCTCGTGAAGGTCAAGTCGGGTACCGGCAAGCCGCCGTGGATCAACTACACGGCGGCGCCTGCGCCTGCGCCGGCGACCTCGGCCAGCACCTCCGCCTCGCCGAGCGCCGCGCCACGACCCTCGGCAGTGGCCGGCAAGCTCACGGTCACCGGCACCGTTCGCCCATCGTTCGACGGCGCGCTGACTGCAGGCCAGAAGTTCCCGATCACCCAGGGCACTTTCTCAGCGGTGAATCGCAGCAACGCCGCCGCAACGATCATGGTGGTATCCAGCGTTGTCTATTGCCCCGCCGCGAATAGCGGAGTTAGTACGTGCATCCCGGGTGGCACCATCAATGCGACAGGCGGCACCAACGTGCCCAAGGGTGCAACCGTCACCCTTGGCGGATCCGGTGGCACTGCAGGCACCGTTCCGGCAGCGCAGGTAGGCAAGTACGCCGTTCTCGTGTCGAAGGCGGTCAACAAGACGACTCAGGAAGTTCTTGCCACGAGTATCTCGGTAGGGACCCCCATCGTTGCCGCCGCGGAAGCAGCTCCTGCCGCGTCTCCTTCCTCGAGCCCCTCCGTGAGCGCTTCCGCGCCGGCTTCCGCGACAACCTTCATCGCAGCGGCTCCGGTGGCGGGTGACTGCGCCCGCATAAGCGGAACCCAGGCTACGGCCAAGACCTGCCCGACGATGACCGTCGTCGGAGGAGGCAATGCCAAGGCTTCGAGCAAGATCAAGGTGACTGCCGGTACCTACGACACTGGCGTGCAACGAGCTACCCGCCAGGTGTTCCTGTACTCGTGCACAGCACAGGATCGAGCCACTTGCACGCAGATCGGCTTCGGCGTCAACGTCGATACGAATGGCGAGTACATCTTCGATCTCGCGACACTGGGTGGCGCGTCGCTCGTAGGCAAGTACATTCACGCCGAGTCGTACGTTCAAAACCCCAGCACGTTCGTGGGGCTTGGCACCTTCCATGCGACTCCGAAATTCATCGGCGTGAATCCGTAGCACGACTTACTTAGCGAGGCCGCTCCTCCGGGGGCGGCCTCGCTGCTGTCACGAGAACATCGGGGAGGAGTTCATTCCTCGTTCGAGGGAGCCACACGCTGACGAAGCCCGAGGGCCCCGGCGACAGGCGCCGCCGTGAGCCCATAGACGAACACGGTCACCGTGATGATGACGAAGGCGGCCGGGAGGAGCTTTCCTGCCTCGGGCACCTTGGCAGCGACCAGGGCTGCCCCGACACTTGAGGCAGTGGCCGCGGCCACGATGCCGCGAGGGTCCATCCAGCCGACGAATGCGCGCTCGCGCTTCGTAAGCCCCGCCTTTCGCGTGCAGATCAATGCCACGACAGGCCGGATCACGAGGATGAGAATCAGCGAGACGGCGATGGCCGGCAGGGCGATCTCTCCGATGATCGGAGAGGGCACGATCGCCGCGATGCTGATGAACAGCACGCCGA
>JBEGLG010000201.1:0-7780 GCA_041183645.1 Actinomycetota bacterium
GGTGGCTGCGGTCACGACATCGACGACGTCGAGGCCCGGCGGCAGCGCTTCGTCGAGTGCGGCGCGCATGCGCTCGGGATCGCACTGCTTCGTCACGCCGATCTCGACGTACTCGGCCTCACTAGCCACACCTGTCGGAGCGGAGTTGGCGTACGAGATCTTCGGATGCGGCGAGAAGCCCGCGCTGTAGGCCATGGGCACCTCGGCGCGACGCAGTGCGCGCTCGAGGGCACGCTGGAAGTCGCGGTGACTCGAGAAGCGCAGTCGGCCTCGCTTGGCGTAATGCACGCGCAGCTTCTGCACGGCGAGCGCGACATCGCGCTCCGGCGGCTTGCGACTCACGCGTCGGCCTCGACCAGCACCGCTGTCGTGCGCACGGTCGGCATGGGCAAGGTGACCACGCCGGTCGGGCCGACCTGGATCTCGGTGTCCATCTGATCGCAGACACCGCAGTCGAAGCACGGGGTCCAGCGGCAGTCCTCGACGCCGACCTCGGACAGGGCGTCCTGCCAGTCCTCCCAGAGCCAGTCGGCATCCAGGCCGGAATCGAGATGACCCCAGGGCAGTACCTCGGACTGCTGGCGCTCGCGGGTGGTGAACCAGTCGACGTCGACAGGCTCGTCGGCAAGTGCAACTTCGGCAGCGTTCATCCAGCGATCGAAGGAGAAGTGCTCGCTCCAGCCGTCGAATCGCGCACCATCGCGCCAGGCCTGGAGGATCACGCGACCCACGCGACGGTCGCCACGAGACAGCAGGCCCTCGACAATGCCGGGCTTGCCATCGTGGTACCGCAAGCCGATCGACTTGCCGTACTCGCGATCGGCACGGATGGCATCGCGCAGCTTGTGCAGGCGCGCATCAGTTGACTCGTGATCAAGCTGGGCGGCCCACTGGAACGGTGTATGCGGCTTGGGCACGAATCCGCCGATCGACACGGTGCAGCGAATGTCACGGCGCCCGGAAGCAGCACGGCCGGCCTTGATGACCTCGCGAGCGAGCTCGGCCACCTGCATGACATCGTCGTCGGTCTCGGTCGGCAGGCCCACCATGAAGTAGAGCTTCACCTGACGCCAGCCGGCGCCGTACGCGGCGCTCACGGTGCGAATGAGGTCTTCCTCGGTGACCTGCTTGTTGATCACCTTGCGCATGCGCTCGCTACCGCCCTCGGGCGCGAAGGTCAGGCCGCTGCGACGTCCGTTGCGCGAGAGCTCATTGGCCAGGTCGATATTGAAGGCATCGACGCGCGTACTCGGAAGCGAGAGTGCAGTCTCGGTGCCCTGGTAGCGATCTGCCAGGCCCTTGGCGATCTCGGCAATCTCGGTGTGATCGGCACTGGAGAGCGAGAGCAGGCCGACCTCCTCGTAGCCGGTCTTGCACAGGCCGTTCTCGACCATCTCGGCGATGCCCGTGATGCTGCGCTCGCGCACCGGCCTAGTGATCATGCCTGCCTGGCAGAAGCGGCAGCCACGCGTGCACCCGCGGAAGATCTCGACGCTCATGCGCTCATGCACGGTCTCGGCGAGGGGAACCAGCGGTGCCTTCGGATACGGCCACGAGTCGAGATCCATCAGGGTGAACTTGCGCACCCGCCACGGGATATCGGCCTCATTCGGCACGATGCGCTTGATGCGGCCGTCGTCGAGGTACTCGACGTCGTAGAAACGCGGCACATAGATGACACCGGTGAGCGCGAGTCGACGCAGGAGTCCGGTGCGACCGTCAGGGCGCCCCTCGTTCTTCCAGTCGCGCACGATGTCGGTGATCAGCAGTACTGCTTCCTCGCCATCGCCCATGACTGCGGCATCGACGAACTCGGCGATGGTCTCGGGATTGAACGCGGCATGTCCGCCGGCCACGATGATCGGGTGGGTGTCGTCGCGATCGGCAGCGAGAACAGGGACGCCGGCGAGATCAATGGCCGTGAGCATGTTCGTGTAGCCCAGCTCTGTCGAGAACGACATGCCGACGACATCGAAATCGCCCAGGGCGCGATGGCTATCGACGGTGAACTGGGGCACCTGGTGCTCGCGCATCAGCTTCTCGAGATCGGGCCACACGGCGTAGGTGCGCTCGGCGAGTGCATCAGCGCGCTCGTTGATCACCTCGTACAGGATCTGCACGCCCTGATTGGGAGCACCGACCTCGTAGGCATCGGGATACATCAGCGCCCAGTGCACATCGACGGAATCCCACGGCTTCTGGACCGCATTCAGCTCGCCGCCCACGTACTGGATCGGCTTCGAAACGAAGGGCAGGAGTGCCTCGAGGCGGTCGAAGATCGAGGCGCCAGGCACATGAGCATGCTGAGTTGTCACGGAGAAAGGCTATCCGCCCCACGCGGATCGCACGAATGGAGCAGCACCCACCGATGCCCTAGGGCGAATTGCGCACGGCATGCAGCCGCACGTTTTGCAGCAGGCCGATGCCTATCCAGACGGCCATCATCGACGTGCCTCCGGAGGAGATCAACGGCAGGGGAATGCCGGTGATCGGCATGATGCCCAGCGTCATCCCGATGTTCTCGAACAGCTGGAAGGCGAACCATGCGATCACGCCCGTGCAGACCAGGCGACCGTAGAGGTCATCGGCGCGGTAGGCGATCACGATGGCCCGCCACAGGATCACGCCGAGCAGCAGGATCAGCAGCATCGAGCCGATGAATCCGAGCTCCTCGCCGACCACCGTGAAGATGAAGTCACTCTCGTTGACGGGCACGAAGCGGCCCTGGGTCTGCGGGCCGTTGAAGAGCCCGTATCCGGTGAGCCCTCCCCCACCGATGGCGATGCGCGCCTGAGCCGCGTTGTAGGACGATCCACCCGAGTCGGCCGCGGGATTGATGAACGAGGTCAGTCGCGCCACCTGGTACTGCTTGAGCAGGCCTAGCTGGATGGACAGCAGGATGCCCAGCGCAGCACCGCCGATCAAGGTGACGACCCAGCGGGTGCGAGCACCGGAGACAGCGATGATCGAGATGACAACTGCGCCCATAACGAGAACGGTGCCGGTGTCGTTCTGCAGGAGCACGATCAGGATCGGCACGATGGCCAGCCCGAGCGACAATAAGACGTCCTTATCTCGAGGCTCGCTCTCGATATCGCGCTTCTCGCTCAGGATCGCGGCCATCATCAAGATCACGGCGATCTTCGCGAATTCCGACGGCTGCAGGGTGAAGCCGCCCGGCAACGCGATCCATGCCTGCGCACCGGCGATGCGGGTACCCAGGCCGGGAACGAACGGGAGCACCAGGAAGAAGCATGCGGCGCCGTAGATGACCGGCGTGTAGGCGCGCAGCCAGCGGTAGTCGAGGCGTGAGGCGATGAAGCCGAGCACCATGGCGATGAGCACGTTGATGACGTGCTTCTTCAGGTACGAGTAGGGGTCGGTGGGCGATGCCATGTCGGCCTTGCTCGCCGACCACACGAGCAGGCAGCCGAAGATCGTGAGACTGAAGGCTGCCATCAGCATGATCCAGTCGAGATCACGCCAGTAGGTGCGTCCGCGATCGAATCGAGGTGCGGTCGGACGACTCATGAGATCGGGGAGATGCCAGGTGCTCATCCACTGCCTCCCTGGTTGCTGACGCCCGACTTGCGGCCCTTCGGGGTCACCGGAGTGCCATCAGGGCGAATGGTCGGAAGGTCGCTCATCGGTGCATCGCCGATGAGCACGCTCGTCGATGGATCGACATTCGTGCCGTTCACGCCGAAGAGTGCCTCGTAGATCTTGCGCACGCTCGGGCCCGAGGTCTTCGAACCGGTGCCTCCCTGGGTCACCATCATGACCACGGCGTACTTCGGATGGTTCGCCGGTGCGTAGGAGGCGAACCATGAGGTCGAGACCTTCGAGCCGGTCACCTGCGCGGAACCGGTCTTGGAGGCCACCGGGATCTTGCCCAGCGGGAAGCCGATGAACGGTGTTTCGCCCGAACCGCTTGTCGTGACGCCCGGCAACGCCTTGTGCAGGAAGTCGAGGGTCGCGCGCGGCACCTTCACCTTCGCCTTCACCTGCGGCTCGAACTCCTTGACGACCTTGCCGTCGGCGCCGACGATCGCCTTCGCAATGCTCGGCTTGTAGACCGTGCCGCCATTGGCCACGGCGGCGTAGACCATCGCCATCTGCAGCGGAGTGACCGCGGTATCGCCCTGGCCGATGGCGGCGTTGAGCGCATCGCCCTCGCGCCAGCGGAAGCCGTCAGCGCAGTTCTCCTTGTCGAGTGCGGTGTAGTAATCGGCCAGCTTCGGATTGGTCTTGCGAGTCTCCGGATATCCGGCAACCGCATTCGCGCACCATTGCTCGCGGAGATTCTCCCAGTTGGCGAGCTTGAACAGTCGGCTCGAGACGCGACCGGAGGACTCATTCGGCAGGTCGATACCGGTCTTCGAGCCCAGGCCGAACTGCTTGGCCGTCTCGGCGATGGGGTCGGGCGAATCCTTGGTCGCGTCGGTGCCACCGGCCTGCTCCCACATGCGATCGGCGATGCCATAGAAGACGGTGTTGCACGAGACCTCAAGGGCGCGCGAGAGCGGGATGCTGCCGTAGGCATGCGACTCGAAGTTTCGGAAGGTCTGCGTGCCGATCTTCACCTGGTTCGGGCACGGGTACTTCGAGTAGAGGGAGAAGCCCTCCTTGCCCGCTGCCGCCGTGCTGATGACCTTGTAGGTCGAGCCCGGGGCGAAGAGGCCCTGGATCGCATTCGAGGAGAGCGAGTTGCTCTTCATGAGGTCCTTGAACTGCGCCTTCGTGACACCGCCTACCCAGATAGAGGGGTCGTAGGTGGGATAGCTCGCCATCGCGAGAATGCGCCCGGTGTCAACCTCGACGACAACAGCAGCGCCGGAATCGCCGGGGTAGCCCTGAGCCTGCGCACGCTGGATCGCCGCGACGAGCTGCTTCTCGACCACCGACTGAAGCTTCGCGTCGATGCTCGTGACGATGTAATCGCCCGCCTTCGCCGCCTTCTCGTCGAGGGTTCCGGTGACGCGACCGCCGGTGTCGACGGCGAGCGTGGTGACTGCCGGTTGCCCGCGCAGATACGAGTCGTACTCGGACTCCAGGCCGGAGCGACCCACGACGTCGGTGCGGCGCAGTCGATCGAAGTTCTGCGCATCGCCCTGCGCTGCCAGTTGCTCCTCGGTCACCGGACCGAGGTAGCCGAGAATGTGCGCAGCATTGACGCCGAAGGGCTCGGGGTACGTGCGCACCGCCTGAAGCTGGGCGGTGATGCCCGGAAACTCGGTGCGCTTCTCCATGATGCCCAGAGCGGTGTCGGTCGAGACATCACTCGCCACCGGAACAGGCTGATAGGTGGAGCCGTTCCAGCAGACGGGCGGCGGCTTGGCACCCTCGGTGCCGCACGGCTTGAGTCGATCGGTGATGTCGGTCGCGGGTACCTGGAGAACCTTGGCCAGGCGGGCGACGACATCAGCGCCGTCATTGGGCTGCCTGCCGAGCACCGCTCGGTCGACAGTGACCACGAGCGAGGTGCGATTCGACACGAGGGGACGCCCGGCCTGATCGAGGATGAGCCCGCGCACGGCAGGGTTCACGATCTCGCGCACAGTGTTGTTCTCGGCAGCCGAGCGGTACTCGGCACCGGAGACCACCTGCAGGTAGAACAGCCGGGCCATCAAGGTGCCCAGGAGCGAGGCCACGAGCACGCCCAGCACGAGAAGGCGCAGATTCGATCGCGCGTTCATCTGCCTCCTCCCACTGGATCCGGCCGGAGCCGGGTTGCTCGTGCGCGGGCACCCCGGTGCTGGGGGTCCGCTCTGACTATGACGGTACGACGGACAGCGGGATTCAGCCGAATTCGGGGCCCGATTTCAGGTTCGGATTGGGTCAATCCCCCAGAATTCAGACGACGGCGACCTCGGGCGTGAGGGAGCGCACGATTCGGCCGATTCCGGGAACGACGATCGGCGCGAGGATCAGGCCGTAGAGGGCCGAGGTGAGCGACAGGCTGGGAATGTTCTCCCAGACCACCCGGTCACCACTGAGTACCGCCAGCAGGACTGCATTGAGAATCACGACTCCCCCGGTGCTCAGCCCCACCATGCCCATGATCACCGGCACCGAACGGTCACGCGGATCCACCACTGCGCCGGTGACGAGGCCGACAATCGTGAAGATGATGGCCTCAAGCCCGAGTACCCCATCGAATGGCGGAGCCAGGCCCATCAGGATGCCCGCGGAGAATCCGGCAATCGCCCCCGGCAGCGGACCATAGGCGAGGGCCAGGGCCACGATGGTCACGACGACGAGATCGGGAGTCGCCCCGGGCAGGCCGAGCCGACTGAGCAAGGTCAGTTCGATGATGACCGCGAGGAAGATCGCTGATCCGATGATCATCGCCTGGCGCGCCTTGATGTTCATGGCGAAGGCGTGCTGTCGGGAGCCGGAACCTCGCTGGGGACGCTCATCTGCGCACCGGACTCGGCGGGGCTCGGAGTCGGAGTGGCCGATGCTGTCACCGCGGGAGCATTGGGGACAGCCGGAAGCACGGAATCTCGCGGATCAGTGCGCGGCGGACGCACGACCACGCCGACGATGCTCAGAGTGGAGATGTCGGCGAAGGGACGCACGGTCGCGACACGACTGAGCTGCCCGGCAGTGCCGGCGACACTGAGCACCTCGCCGATCGGCACGCCCGGCACGTACGGGCGTCCGTCCTTCGAGCCGAAGGTGACCAGCGCTGCGCCCTTGTCGAGCGAGGCCAGTGGGTCAAGTAGCTGGTACTGCAATTCATTCTGCTTGCCGGTGCCCGACAGGATTCCGATCTCCTGCGAGCCGGCGACACGGGCACCGACCGACACGGAGGGATCGACGATGAGCACCACGCTCGACGTGCGCTTCTCGACATTGCTCACCCGACCGACCAGGCCCTGGTAGTTCAGCACGGTCATGTCGACCTCAATGCCATCATCGCTGCCAGCATCGATGGTCACTGTCCAGGTGAAGTCCTGCGAGGGCCCGATAGCGATGACCTCGGCGGGCACGATGCGATAACGGCCGAGACCGGCCACCTTGAGCATTCCGTCAAGTGCCGCAGCGCGCGCACGATCATCGGCGGCGCGCTTGACCTCCGATTGCAGCTCGGCATTGCTCTTCTCGAGCTCGTCGAGACGCGCCTTCTGGTCTCGGGTGTTCGTCCAGAAATCGGCGAATCCGGTTATCGGCGAGAAGATCGTGGCAGCGCCGCGCTCAACACCGCCGAGAATTGATGCCGCGACATTGCGCACCGAGGTGAATGGACCCTGCCCGCCTCGCAGATCGAGGATGACGAAGGTGAGGGCAACGCCGAGCAGCACCGCAACGACGACGCGCAGGCGACGCGGAAACATGCGTTAGCGTCTCGGCTCGGAGACCAACACCTGCTGCAGGGCCTCGAATTCCTCGACACACTTTCCCGAGCCGAGTGCCACGCAGTCGAGCGGGCGGTCGGCGATAAGGATCGGCATGCCAGTCTCATGACGCAGGCGCTCATCGAGGCCGCGCAGGAGGGCGCCGCCACCGGTCAGGACGATGCCGCGATCCATGATGTCGCCGGAGAGCTCGGGGGGTGTTCGGTCCAGGGTGGCCTTGACCGCGGCCACGATGGCATTGACCGGCTCGTCGATGGCGCGGCGGATCTCCTCGGCGGTGATCACGACGGTGCGCGGCAGGCCGGTGATGAGATCGCGGCCGCGAATCTCGGCGTTGTTCTCCTCGGGCAGCGGGAAGGCCGAGCCGATGGCCATCTTGATCTCTTCGGCGGTGCGCTCGCCCAGCATGAGCGAGTACT
>JBEGLG010000202.1:0-8033 GCA_041183645.1 Actinomycetota bacterium
GTCGGCGGGGTGCTCATCGGTATGACCGACGATCAGGCGGGTCGGGGTCAGGGCCAGAACGGTCACGTGGCGCCGGAGCTCATCGCGCTCGAAGGTCGCCTCGTGGTGCACGACATACGCGGCCAGGCTCTCGCCGGCAAGCGCGGTGCTCAGGGCGTCGGAGACCAGGTCGGGGTAGTAGCCGCTGCGCTGGATATCCGAGCGCAACTGCTCGTCGAGGGCGGCCTCACTCATAGGACCATCATGGCAGACGGCGACGGGGGCTCGTCCTCCGTGAGGGATCCCTCACCGTTGCAGGCTCGGCCGGGTGGGTGTCGGAACGCCGCTCCCTGGGGGCGAGCCAGCACAATGAGGGCTCAGTCAACGAAGGGCACCACGTGGCACGGCGCACCGCCAAGGCCTCCCCAGCCGGGGATGGCCGCATCGTCGACATCGACGTCTCCGAGGAGATGCGCAGCTCCTTCCTCGAATACGCGTACTCGGTGATCTACTCACGTGCCCTGCCCGATGCCCGCGATGGCCTCAAGCCCGTACAGCGCCGCATCCTGTTCCAGATGTCGCAGATGGGTCTTCGTCCGGATCGCGGCCACGTCAAGAGCGCTCGCGTCGTCGGCGACGTGATGGGTCGCCTGCACCCGCACGGCGACTCCGCGATCTACGACGCCCTCGTGCGCATGGCGCAGCCGTTCTCGCTGCGCCTGCCGATGATCGACGGCCACGGAAACTTCGGCTCGGCTGACGACGGCCCCGCGGCGATGCGCTACACGGAGGCACGCCTGGCCCCCGCCGCACTCGACATGACCACGAGTCTCGACGAGGACGTCGTCGACTTCGTCGCGAACTACGACGGACGCGAGACCGAGCCTGCGGTACTGCCGGCGGCGATTCCGAATCTGCTCGTCAACGGCGCCTCCGGCATCGCGGTCGGCATGGCCACCAACCTCGTTCCGCACAATCTCGGCGAGGTCATCGGTGCCGCCCGGCATCTCATCAAGAAGCCGAAGTCCTCCCTCGACGAGGTCATGCGATTCATCCCCGGCCCCGACCTGCCCGGCGGCGGCGTGATCATCGGGCTGGAGGGCATTCGCGATGCCTACGACACCGGGCGAGGGATGTTCAAGGTGCGTGCGCGCACGCGCATCGAGCAGGTGAGCCCACGCCGCAAGGGCATCGTGGTCACCGAGCTGCCGATGAATGTCGGCCCCGAGCGAGTCATCGAGCGCATCAAGGATCTCGTGCAGTCCAAGAAGCTGCAGGGCATCGCCGATGTCACCGACCTGACCGACGGCGACTCCGGACTCAATCTCGTGATCGAGATCAAGAGTGCCTTCAATCCCGAGGCGGTACTCGAGCAGCTGTTCAAGCTCACGCCAATGGAGGACAGCGTCAGCATCAACGCTGTCGCGCTGGTGGAGGGTCAGCCGCAGACCCTGGGCATCCTCGACATGCTCCACGTGTTCCTCGCGCACCGATTCGAGGTCGTGCTGCGGCGCAGCCGCTTCCGTCGCGCCAAGGCACAGGATCGCCTTCACATTGTCGAGGGCCTGCTCATCGCGATCCTCGACATCGATGAGGTCATCCAGCTCATTCGCGAATCCGATGATTCAGCATCGGCCAAGCAGCGACTCATCGACGTGTTCGACCTCTCGGATATCCAGGCGACGTACATCCTCGACATGCCACTGCGTCGACTCACGAAGTTCTCGCGCATCGAGCTCGAGAAGGAGGCCGATGGGCTGCGGTCCGACATCGAGGCCCTCACCGCCATCATCGATGACGACAGCGCCCTGCGCACCGTGGTCTCCGACGAGCTCGCTGCGGTCGCGAAGGCACATGCGACTCCTCGACGCACCCTGCTCATGGAGGGCAGCGTGGCCGTGCCCAGTGCCGCCATCTCGCTCGAAGTCGAGGACGAACCCTGCATCGTGCTGATGTCGAGTACCGGCCTGATCGCGCGAACCTCCGATACGCGCCTGGCCTCGGACCCTGATGCCACGCGTGCCAAGCACGATGTCATCACCTCCTATGCCCCGGCCACCACGCGCGGCCAGATCGGCCTCGTCACCAGCGCCGGCCGGGTGATCCGGATGTCGGTCCTCGATATTCCCTCGCTTCCTGCCGTGCACGGCACGCCGGCACTGTCGGCCGGGGCTCCGCTCGGGGCCTTCCTCGATCTGCCGAAGGGCGAGTCAGTGCTGTGCCTGGCCCCCCTGGACTCCGGCATCGCGCTGGCGACTCGTTGCGGTGTCGTCAAGCGCGTGCTGCCCGATGCACTGTCGAACAAGGACTCCTGGGATGTCATCCGACTCGACGGCAACGACGAGGTCGTCGGCGCATGTGCCCTCGACGAGGCAACAGCCGAGACCGCTGAGCTCGTCTTCATCACCGCCCAGGCCCAGCTGCTGCACTTCCCGGCCAGCGCCGTGCGTCCGCAAGGTCGCGCCGCGGCAGGCATGGCCGGCATCAAGCTCGCCACGGGTGACACCGTGCTCGGGTTCTCGGTCATCGCGAAACCTGCGCAGGCATGCATCGTGACGATCGCCGGATCGTCCAGCGCTCTCCCCGGCACTGATGCCGGCAGCGTGAAGGTCACCGATCTCGCCGAGTACCCGGGCAAGGGTCGGGCCACCGCCGGCGTGCGCTGTCACAAGCTGCGCGCGGGCGAGGACGCCCTGATCGGCGCCTGGGCCGTGAGCGCTCCGCCGCGTGCCGCCACGGCCTCGGGCGTCGCCGTAGATCTGCCCCCCGTCGACGATCGACGCGATGGCACCGGTATCCCGGGCACCGCGCCTATTGCCGGCGTGGGAGGCTCGATCACATGAGCACCTGTTCCCTGGAATCCCTGGCCGTCGACGAGCCCCTTGCGGGCACCGCCCAGGCTGCTCAGTGCTGGGTGATCATCGAGCAGCCCGGCCCCTGGGGTTCGCAGGCTCTCCTGAACAGCACGATCGACCCGGTGCTGGGGCAGCAGCTCCTCGAGCGCGCCGAGGGCACCGGCACCTCCCTGCTTCTGGCTCGTCATCCCGATCGTCCCGATCGCACCCTGACCGAGCACAACGTGTGGGTGGTGCACACGAGCCCCGGCGACTGCTGGATGCGCCACGGGCTCATCAGCGACCTCACCGAGCTCGCGACCTGGGATTTCGCAGCCATGGCGCAGGGCCAACTGCCACCTATCGGCACGAAGGTGGCTGATCCCACCATGTTCATCTGCACGCATAGCGGCCGCGATGCGTGCTGCGCCGTGCATGGCAGGGCACTCATCACCGCCGTGCACGAGTCACTTCCGCCCGAGGTGCGGTCGTCAGTGTGGGAGTGCAGCCACCTGGGCGGACATCGCTTCGCTCCGACTGCACTCACCATTCCCTCGGGTGCCGTCTGGGGCCGCCTGACCGCCGAGCGTGCCCTCCAGATTCACGCCGATGCCTTCGCGCGCGAGATCACGACCGATGCCTATCGCGGTCGGTCGGCCTGGCCGCAGCCGCTGCAGTCGGCCGAGGCACATGTGCGCAGCGCGATCGGCGAGCGCGCCGAGAATGCCCTCGACGTGCTGTGGGTCATCGATGATCGCGCCGTGCCGGTGCGCCCGGGCGTGCGCTTCGAGAATCTCGCGCAGCTCATGGCCGAGGTGCGCCATCGCGATGGGCGCGCCTGGCGCGTGACCGTGCGCACTCAGGAGATCGCGGCACGTACCGAATCATGCGGCAAGGATCCCGTCACGGGCACCGCCTGGGTGCCGGTGAGCATGACCGAGGGCGCGAACTGGCGCTAGGCCTTCGACGCCGCCAGCATGTCGGCCTCGGTATGCAGTGAGGTGCGCGCACGGCCCGCCGACTCACCGAGTGCACGCTCGGCCTTGTCGATGGAGCGCCAGCCTGCGGTATCAACCGTGTCGACTGCGGAGATCCGCGCATCGAATTCCTCGATCGTGCCCTTCGGCGCAGCCGGGAGAAGATCGGCGCTGACATCCTCGAGAAGTGAGGCCACGGTGCCGACCGCGCACTTCTTGTTCGTGCCGATGATGCCCGTGGGGCCGCGCTTGATCCATCCGGCGACATACTCGCCCGGCACGCTGACCCCGTCGCGCTGCACCCGACCGTCGACGCTGGGGATCACGTTCTTGCCCGAGTCGAACGGCACCTCATCGAGAGCCGTGCCCCGATAGCCGACACTGCGCACCACGAAATCGGCGTCGACCGTGTAGGTCTCGCCCGTGCCCGAGGCACCACCGGTGGCGTCGAGTGCCGTGCGTTCGACGACCACCTGGCGCACGCGATCATCGCCGAGCAGCTCGACGGGGCGAGCGAAGAAATGCATGTGGATGCGACGGCGCTTGCCCTCCGGCGTGCGGGTCGACCACTCGCGCATGACCTCGACATTGCGCGCCACGGCCTTGTCGCCGGCTGCCTGCTCGAGGCTGAAGGCGTCGAGCTCCATCACGGCAGGATCGATGATGACGTCGGCGTCGGCGAGCTCACCGAGCTCCTTGAGCTCCTTGGTCGTGAACGTTGCCTGCGCGGGTCCACGGCGACCGAGCACGTAGATATCGGTGATGCCGCTCTTGTCGAGCGTGTCGAAGACATGCTGCGGCATATCGGTGTCGTTGAGCTCGGCGACGGTCTTGCCGAGTACGCGCGTGACGTCGACGGCCACGTTGCCGACGCCGACCACGACGGCCGAGGTGGCCGACGGCACGAGAGACTCGAACTCCGCACGATCTGCCTCCGGATGCCCGCAGTACCAGGCGACGAAGTCGGTCGCGGCGACGCTGCCTGCGAGATCCTCGCCGGGGATGCCGAGTCGGCGATCGCGCGAGGCTCCGTAGGTGAAGATCACGGCATCGAAGTACTCGTGAAGCTCGGCCACGCTGATGTCTGTACCGACCTCGAGGTTGCCCACGAAACGCACGCCCGGCTTGTCGAGGATCTTGTCGAGGGTGTCGCGCACCGAGCGGATGCTGTGATGATCGGGGGCAACGCCGTAGCGCACCAGGCCGAACGGCACGGGCAGCTTGTCGATGACATCGACTGTGACGGGGACATCGGTCTGCCCGACGAGGGCATCGGCGGCGTACATGCCCGAGGGACCCGAACCGATGACGGCAACTCTGAGCGCTCGTGACATTCCGACTCCTCCAAGGGGCATGCTGGTTCCCGAACGATGCCATAGACGAGGCTGCGCAGGGGCTCATCCACGCCACTGTGACGATGACCACGTGCGGCCCTTCGGCTCGACCACGTGCTCCCACGCCCTAGAGTGCCGCCATGAGCGAATTCCCCCAGGCAGCCTTCGAGGACGTCCTGCAGGGCAATCGGCAGCACGCTGAGGTCTTCTCCGACAGCGAGCTCACGGGCATCGCCCGCAAGGGGCTGGCGATCATCACCTGCATGGACAGCCGCATCGCGCCGCTTTCCGTGGTGGGCATGGAGCCCGGCGACGTCAAGATCATCCGTAACGCCGGCGCCCGCGTCACCGACGACGTCCTGCGCACCCTGGTGCTGGCCACCTACCTGCTCAACGTGAACCGCGTGCTCGTCATGCCGCACACCGAGTGCAAGATGGCCAGCGGCACTGAGGCTTCGATTCATGCCGAGATCAAGCGACGCTTCGATGTCGACACCCGCAGCATGGAGTTCCGCACGGTCGATAACCAAAGCGAGGCGCTGCAGACCGATCTCGATCGCATCAGGGCATTCCCGTTGCTTCCGGCAGGGCTAGATGTCGGCGGCGCCATCTACGACGTGCACACAGGCGCCCTTCGCATTCACCAGGGCTAATGCCCTAGGCGTCGATTCGATCGCGGTCGAGGCCGGCCGCACCGTCGACGATGAACTCCTTGCGAGGCGCGACATCGTTGCCCATCAGCAGGTCGAAGACCTCCTCAGCAGCCTGCGCATCGGAGACCGAGATGCGGCGCAGGGTGCGATGCGCAGGATCCATGGTGGTCTCGCGCAGCTGCGAGGCATCCATCTCACCCAGGCCCTTGTACCGCTGCACGGGATCCTTGACACGCTTGCCGCGCTTCTCTGCATCGACCAGGAGCGACTTCATCTCGGCGTCGGAGTACGTGTAGACCACTTCGTTCGCCTTGCTGCCCGCGTTGATGATCTCGAGGCGATGCAGGGGCGGTACCGCAGCGAACACGCGGCCGGCGTCGAGGAGGGGCCGCATGTACCGGTGAATCAGTGTCAGCAGGAGGCAGCGGATGTGCGCGCCGTCGACATCGGCATCGGACATCAGGATGACCTTGCCGTAGCGCGCCTGGTCGAGCTCGAAGGAGCGCCCCGAGCCGGCTCCGATCACCTGGATGATCGATGCGCACTCATTGTTCTTGAGCATGTCGGCGAGCGATGACTTCTGGACATTGAGGATCTTGCCGCGAATCGGCAGCAGTGCCTGGTAGTCGGCATTACGGGCCACCTTGGCGGTGCCCAGCGCGCTGTCGCCCTCGACGATGAAGAGCTCGGTGCGCTCGACATCATCGGCCCGGCAGTCGACGAGCTTGGCCGGCAGTGCCGAGGACTCGAGTGCAGTCTTGCGACGCTGAGTATCACGATGGGTGCGGGCAGCAATGCGAGCGCGCATGGCATTGGCCGACTTCTCGAGCACGGCCTTCGCTGCGGCCTTCTCGCCCCGCGGCGGATTGGTGAACCAGGCGGCGAGCTCCTTGGCGACGACATTGCCGACGATGCGCGCGGCTGCTGGGGTGCCGAGGATCTCCTTGGTCTGGCCCTCGAACTGCGGCTCGGCAAGGCGGATGGCCACGACTGCGGTCAGGCCCTCCATGACGTCGTCCTTGGTGATGTTGTCCTCGCTCGCACGCAGCACCTTGGCGGCGCGCAGCTGGTCGTTGAACACCTTGACGATGCTGCGCTCGAAGCCGGTGACATGCGTGCCGCCCTTGGGCGTGGCCACGACATTGACGAAGGAGCGAAGGTTGCTGTCGTAACCGGTATCCCAGCGCAGTGCGATATCGACGCCGAGATCGCGCTGTACCTCCTGGGAGTGCATGTGGCCCTTGTCGTCGAGCACGGGCACGGTCTCGGCGAAGTGCCCCGAGCCCTGCAGGCGGATGACCGAGCACACGGCCTCGCCGGTCGAGATCGACTCGACGTACTCGCCGATGCCGCCCTTGTGCTGGAAGGTCTCGTCGAGGAGGTCGGATGGGTCACGAAGATCGCGCACGGTGATCTTGAGCCCGGGAACCAGGAAGGTGCTCTGGATGGCGCGGTCGCGCAGTTGCTGGCGGTCGTAGGCGGCATCCTTGGTGAAGGTCTGCTGATCGGCCCACCAGCGCACGCGGGTACCGGTGCGAGTGCGGGGGCACTTGCCGCCGATCTGCAGGCCGCTCTTCTTCGCGAACTCGCCGTCGGGGCCCTCGCCCTCGAAGATTCCGGGCACGCCGCGCTTGAAGCTCATCACGTGGATCTTGCCGCCGCGATCGACCTCGACATCGAGCCGTGCTGACAGGGCATTCACGACGGAGGCACCCACGCCGTGGAGTCCGCCGGAGGCCGCATAGGAGCCGCCGCCGAACTTTCCGCCGGCATGCAGCTTGGTGAGGACGACCTCGACACCTGTGAGCTTGGTCTTGGGCTCAATGTCGACCGGGATGCCACGACCGTCATCAGCAACCTCGGCGGAGCCGTCGGGATGCAAGGTGATGATGATCGATGAGCAGTGACCACCCAGTGCCTCGTCGACAGAGTTATCGACAATCTCCCAGAGGCAGTGCATGAGACCGCGACCGTCATTGGAGCCGATGTACATGCCCGGGCGCTTGCGCACTGCCTCCAGACCCTCGAGGACGGCCAGGTTCTTGGCCGAGTAGCCCGAAGGCTCCTTCGGAGCGGAGGTCTTGGATGCGGAAGCCATGCCTGGAACCTATTGCGAAGGTGAGACAGATCGGCTGACCGACATGGGCTGAGCGGCAAGGCGTGAAGGATTTCACAAGGGCACGAGCGCCTCCGCTCTGGGCGAACGCGGTCGGCGTGGCGACTCGGGAATAGTCACGCCATGGGAGACTGTTACTC
>JBEGLG010000203.1:0-11852 GCA_041183645.1 Actinomycetota bacterium
TCACCGGCCAGTGCGGTCTCGACAGCCGCAGCGGCGAGGACGTCGGCTCGCTGCCACTCAGCCAGCCAGGTGTCGTCGATCTCCATGTCGTCGGGTGGAAGGGGAACCGACGTCACGACCAGATCGGCACTGCGCATCGGATCACTCCAGGACGGCTGCTGATCGACCGCAATGTGCAACGGAGTTCGGGCGATCATGCGCAGCAGGCCGCGACTGAGACCCACTCGACCGACCGTGATGATGATGTCGGGCACGTGCTCATCGCAGAACGCCGCATCGGCAAGCAGAAGCGCACCGTGCGCCAGCGCGGTATCGCAGCCTGCGACGTTGGCAGTCGGTTCGCCGATCACGGGCCAGCCCGCGGTATCGGCGAGATCATCGATGAGCTCGACAGCATCATCGGCATCGTGATCTCCCACGATGATCAGGCCGCGCGGAGGGATCTCGGCGCCCTCGATCAACGACTCGAGGATGTCGTCGAGCGGAGTACTCATGCCCGCAATCAGGCGAGCGTCGGCTGTCCAGGGGCGTCCGTCGTCGCGTCCCTCGAGGGACTCGATCCAGTCGAGATCCGCTGAGTCATCGACCAGCGGCTCGGCGAACGGAATATTGACGTGCACCGGACCAGGGCGAACCGCATCGGTGGAAAGCGCCACGGCGCGAGCGATGGTCGAACGCCAGTAGCGCACCTGACCCACGGCCTCACGCGCCACTGACATGTCGATGGCCGCCCGCGCATGCTCACCGAAGATCCCGGGCTGGCGAATGGTCTGATTCGCGCCGACATCGCGCAGCTCCGGCGGGCGATCGGCGGTCAGCAGCAACATGGGGATACCGGAGAGATCAGCCTCGACCACCGCCGGATGCAGATTCACGGCCGCAGTGCCCGAGGTCGTGATGACAGCAGCGGGTACCCCGGTGATCTTGGCCAGGCCCACGGCCAGGTACCCGGCGGATCGCTCATCAATGCGCACGTGGAGTCGGAGCTCCTGACGCAGCTCGGCCTCGGCTGCGGCGATTGCGAGTGCGGCCGAGCGCGAACCCGGCGACAGCACGATGTCGGAGACACCGCAGCGCAGCAGCTCATCGATGATGACGCGCGCTTGAGCAGTCGAGGGATTCACGGCATCAGCCTATGCCGACCGCATCGCGCATGCGATCGGTCGCACCGGACTCCCAGGCGGCGGTGAGCCTCTGACGCCAGCGCTCGCCATCGATACTGCGCTCGCGTGCGCGCTCCAGTGCAGCGGCGTCAGGATCAATGCGCCGCACGGCCAGCGACCCCGCGGAGGGCACGACGGGCGAGTCGACCAGATCGTCGGCGAGCAGGGCACCGGTGCCGAGACCCGAGGCGAGGGGTAGATCGGTCACGGCGCCGGCGAGGGCGAGCGCCGTGCCAAGGCCGACCGAGGAATCCATGGCACCGCTGACCACGATCGGCATCGCCAGCATCGCAATGAGATCGAGTGAAGTGCGCACTCCGCCCAGCGTCGCCGGCTTGATGATCGCGACGTCAGCGATATCCGAGAGCCGTAGCGAGCCCGGATCATCCGACAGGCGAATGCCCTCGTCGACCGCGATGCGCACGCCGGTCTCGCGGCGCACGAGTGCCAGATCATCAAATGACTGACAGGGCTGCTCCGCGTACTCGAGGTCATAGCGTGCGCAGCGCTCGAGCATGGCAATCGCTTGATCGGCACTCCACTGCGAATTCGCATCGAGTCGAATGCGTCCGACACCCGAGCCGAAGGATTCATCGAGAATCTCGCGAGCCATCGCGATGCGGGAAATGTCGAGATCAGGTGACTCGCCGACCTTGATCTTCATGGTGCGACAGCCTCGCGCGACAGCCTCGCGCATGAGCGGCTCTGCCTGCTCGTTCGCGAGTGCCGGGATGATCGCGTTCACCTCGACCTGATCTCGCACGGGGGAAGGCCAGCCCTCATAGGCCGCTTCGACCGCGGAGGCGAGCCATCGCGAGGCAGCCACGGGCGAATAGTCATCGAAGGGCGCGAACTCGCCCCACCCCAGGGGCCCCTCGATGAGCATGCCCTCGCGCACATCGACGCCGCGGAACGTGCGGCGCATCGGCAGCGCGAAGGGCACCGCGGCATCGAGAAGCCGCTGCAGGTGCCGATCGGTCATGGGCGCTTGGGGAACTGACCGAAGTCGGGCCGCTGCTTGTTCTTGTAGGCATCGCGGCCGTGCTGGGCCTCCTCGGACATGTAGAACAGCAGCGTCGCATCGCCGGCGAGCTGCTGGATGCCGGCCAGGCCGTCGTCAGCGGCATTGTGCGAGGCCTTCAGCATGCGCAGTGCCATCGGCGAGAGCTCGAGCATCCGCTTGGCCCAGTCGACAGTCTCGATCTCGAGATCCTCAATCGGCACCACCGAGTTCACCAGGCCCCAGTCATAGGCCTGCTCGGCGCCGTACTGACGACACAGGTACCAGACCTCGCGCGAGCGCTTCATGCCGATCGTGCGGGCGAGCAATCCCGAGCCGTAGCCGCCATCGAAGGAGCCGACCATCGGGCCGGTCTGCTGGAAGCGCGCATTGTCGGCAGCGATCGACAGGTCGCAGACCACGTGCAGCACATGCCCGCCGCCGACCGCGTAGCCGGCGATCATCGCGACGACCGGCTTCGGCGTGCGGCGGATCTGGATCTGGAGATCGAGAACGTTCAGGCGCCCGATGCCCTTCTGCGCCACGTGATCACTGCCGATGTAGCCATCGTCGCCGCGGATCATCTGGTCGCCACCGGAGCAGAAGGCCAGATCACCCTCGCCCGTGAGGATGATGACGCCGACGGAATCATCGTCGCGAGCCTTGTTCAGCGCATCCTGCAATTCGAACAGGGTCTGCGGACGAAACGCATTGCGCTTCTCGGGGCGGCAGATCGTGATCTTCGCGATGCCCTCGGCATCACCGGTCGAGAGCTCGTAGCGGATATCGCCGTACTCCCCCGCCGGGCGCCATTCGCATGCCGGAGTCGCCGACGAGTGAGCCGGGTTGACGAGCGCGGGCGAGCCTTCGGGTGCCACGGGCGGCAGGACATAGCGAGTACGGGTATCCATGCTGCCGAGGTTACCGTCACCTTCTAGGCTCGGCGCGATGGCTACTGACCCGCTCGTGCGCATCCCGATCCCGCCGGGGCCGGCCGGACTCGACGCACTTGCCGGTCCCCTTCGCGCAGCTGTCGAGGGCACCGGGCCCGCGATCACGCCCCTGCCGGTGGTCTCCGCCACGATCTCGGAGACGTACGTGCGCGCACTTCTCGCCGCGACCGCTCCCGGCGAGCCCCTCGAGGATGATCGCACCGCGGTCGTGCTCGCGACCTCCGGTTCCACCGGCGCACCCAAGGGAGTTCTGCTCTCCGCTGACGCCCTGACCGCCCTCAGCCCCTGGCGGGCCGAGCCCTCGACCTGGGTGGCCGCGATCCCGCTGACCTCCGCGGGCGGACTCAATGTGCTGACCCGTGCACTGGCTCCGGGCTCCGGATACGTGGGGACCGACAGCCTTGGCGGCGCCCGCCCGTTCACCCCCGCGGGATTCGCGGCCGCGATCAGCGAGGCCAGCACTCGAGGCCTGCCGGTGCGCACCTCGCTCGTGCCCGCGCAGGCACGACGACTCCTGTCGGACCCGCAGGGGGTCGACGCATTGCACGCCTGCGCGACCATCCTGGTCGGCGGCGCCGGCCTCGATGAGGGCCTGCGCACGACGGCAGGCCACGCGGGCATCGCCCTGACTTCCACCTACGGCATGACCGAGACGTGCGGCGGCTGTGTCTATGACGGAGTTCCTCTCGATGGCGTCACTATCAGCATCGACAGCGAGTCGCGTGTCGTCCTCGGGGGGCCGAGCATCGCCTTGGGCTACCGACACGAACCCGAGCTCACGGCCGCGCACTTCTCCGACGCCGGGTTTCTCACCAGCGACCTGGGCGAGATCGTCGACGGAGTGCTGCGCATACTCGGGCGCAGTGACGACATCGTCACCGTCAACGGCGTCAATGTCTCCGTATCGGCGATCGAGGGCGTGCTGCGCACGGATCCGCATGTGCTCGACTGCGCCGTCGTCGCTGTCGAGGACCCCGAGCGCGGTCATCGCGTGATTGCCTTCGTGCGCGGTGAGGGAATCGATACAACCGCCCTGAGCGACCTCGTGAGCGAGAGACTCGGTGCGCCGGCACGACCGCGACAGATCACTACGATCGATGACCTGCCCGCGCTACCGGGCGGCAAGACCGATCGGCAGGCACTCATCGCACTGGCTAGGGAGACTCACTGATGGCAACCGCCTCGCAATGGTTCGGCGGCGCTCGCCCTCGCACCCTTCCTGCGGCTTTCGCCCCGGTCATCGTCGGTACCGGTCTCGCTATCGGCGCGAAGACTTTCAACGGGACGGCAGCGCTGCTTGCCCTGATTGTCGCCGTCGCCCTTCAGGTGGGCGTGAACTACTCCAATGACTACAGCGACGGAATTCGCGGAACCGATGAGGCACGCGTAGGCCCCGTGCGGCTCGTCGGTCAAGGACTCGCCCCCGCAGCTCAGGTCAAGCGCGCCGCATTCCTCAGCTTCCTGGTGGCCATGGTCGCCGGCCTCGGCCTCGTGCTCATCACGCAGAAGTGGTGGCTGATCCTCGTCGGCCTGGCGTGCGTTGCTGCCGCGTGGCTCTACACCGGAGGCAAGCATCCGTATGGCTACCTGGGTCTCGGCGAGATCTTCGTCTTCGTCTTCTTCGGACTCGTACCGGTGGTCGGCACGTTCTACGTTCAGTCACTGACCGTCACCGCGAGCTCGATCATCGCGGCATGCGGAGTGGGCTTTCTCTCCTGCGCCATCCTGGTCACGAACAACCTGCGCGACATCCCCGGCGACACCGTGAGCGGCAAACGCACGCTGGCCGTACGACTCGGTGAGTCGCGTACCCGCGCTCTCTATCTGGCACTCGTGATCGGCGCTGCGGCGTGCGTCGTCTTGCTGACCGTCACCTACTCGAAGTCCGCGATCATCACTCTCGCCACATTTGCACTCGCAGTCACGCCGGTGCGCATCGTGATGTCAGGCGCCCAGGGTCGTGACCTCATCGCTGCGCTCAAGGGCACGGGCACCCTCGTGCTTCTGTACGGAATCGTGCTCGGCTGCGCACTCGCCCTGAACTAGTCGTCGACATCCTCGGCACGAGCCGAGGCATCGATACGGTCATTCATTCGCCGGAAGAAGCCGAAGAGCGCCTCGCTCATCGCATCGCGCTGGCCGTTGAGCGCGATGATGCTCACGGCGCCGGAGATCACGATGGCGAAGGCTGCCGCGAAGAGTCCGTGAATCGGCGTGAAGATCTCGATGACGACCCAGGCGCCTACGAACATGCCGATTCGAAGTGCCGTGTACAGGACAACTGACCAGGCCGAACGACTGCGGGTGCTCACGGGAACACCGTACGCGCGTGCCGATACCCTGGGGCCACAGGGAGGCTCACATGCTGCGGGTTGCGCTCATCATCGTGCTGCTCGGCGTCTACATCGCGTCGATCATCGATGTCATCCGCACGCCGTCGCTGGAATCGCGCCGGCTGCCCGTGTTCGTCTGGCTGATCATCGTGATCGTGCTGCCGGTGCTCGGCGGTGCGATCTGGTGGCTGCTGGGTCGGGTCTGGCCCGACCGTGGGCGTCGCGGCAAGCAGGTCGCGTCACCCGACGACGATGCGCGATTCCTGCGCCAGCTCGATGACGAGGCCTGGAAGCGCAAGATGCGCGAGCGGCGGGGCGACGACGACTTCCCCGCGCCGGCCGGCAGCTAAACGCCTGAGCCGGTTCGGCGGCTAGACGCCTGAGTACGAGTGCAGGCTGTTGATGAAGAGGTTCACGCCGAAGTAGTTGGCCAGGAAGGTCGACCAGCCGATGATCGCGATCCACGAAGCGCGATTGCCCCGCCATCCCACCGTGCTGCGGGCGTGCAGATAGGCCGCGAACACGACCCAGGTGATGAAGGCCCAGGTCTCCTTCGGGTCCCAGCCCCAGTAACGACCCCACGCGTTCTCGGCCCAGATGGCACCGGCGATGACGGCGAAGGTCCAGAGCGGGAAGGTGAAGGCAATGATGCGATTGGCCATGACCTGCAGACGCTCCTGCGAGGGCATGCGCGCGGTGAGGCCGGTGACCTCGGCACCGTCGGCCTTGCGCTCGGCATGGCCGCGCAGCAGCGCGAGTGCCGATACCGCGGCGGCAAGAGTGAAGGCACCGGAGCAGATGATCGCGGCCGATACGTGAATGACCAGCCAGTAGGACTTCAGCGCCGGTACGAGCTGGGCAGCCTCGGTGTACAGAACGGTGACAGCAAGGCCGAGGGTCAGTAGGGCAGGGATCACGATGAAGATGCCCAGCCAGCGCACATCGCGCTTGACCGAGAAGCCGAGGAACACCACCAGGATGCCCAGGGCTGCGGTGATCGAGAACTCGTACATGTTGCCCCACGGCACGCGCCCGGCCCAGAGTCCGCGAAGCACGACTCCGAGGAGAAGGAAGCCGGTGCCGAGCCAGGTCAGCGACATCGCGATGTTCGCTGATCGGCGGCCGGGAATCACGGGGTCAATGACCTCGGTGCGCGTGATGACCGCCGTGCCGCCCTCGCTCTCGATGACCTCGGTCGAGCTCGCGACAGCGGGCTTGCGTCGTCCGGCGGCGAATGAGAAGGCGAAGAACACCATGGCGAGAGTGAGGACGAGCATCGAGGCGTAGATGGCGCTGTTACTGGCCTGCGCGAGCTCTGCGGGGGTCATGGCGTCTCCTTGCCGACTACTGCCTCGGTGATGATCTGGATATCCGCACTGACATCGCCGCCCTCGGCGCGGTTAAGCCCGGCTATCTCCACCACCGTAGTGCCATTCGGATCGGTGCTCACCTTGAGCCATACCCGCCTGCGCCGCACGAAGAGCGAGAGCATCAGGCCGCTCAGCGCGAGCACAGCCGCGATCAGCGCGAACTCCTTGCCGGGGTCGAAGGCGATCTGGAAGGAGGCCCAGCGCTCGTAGCCCACCAGCGAGATCGAGCCTGCTCCGTTCGGCAGGGTCCAGGTCTGGCCGGGAAGCAGCGAGGGAATTCGACCGATCTGCGTCATGTGAGTCTTGTCGAGCTTGTACACGCTCTGCGGGATCCCGGTGTCGAGGCCGGGATCACCAGTCCAGGCAGCCAGATACGTGGCCGGGAAGTCAGGGGCCGGGAAGCCCGACACGATGGATCCGGGCTGCAGCGTGGGATAGAACACCACATCGAAACCGAGCTGGGGGCTCGCGTCGGGAAGCTTGATGACACCGGTCGAAGTGAAGTTTCCGTCCTGGGGCAAGGTCACGACGGTGTCGTCGTAGACGATCTCGCCGGTCGAGTCACGCACGACGAAATGCGGTGCGTACCCGTGACCGACGAGGAAGACCTTCGCGCCGTCGACCTCCAGCGGATGGTTGACCTCGATCGTGGTGGTCTCGGCAGTGGCATCGGGATTCGCCTTGTAGGAGACATCGGCCTTGAAGAGCTTGGGCGAGCCATGCTGCGCGACAGCGCGATCGAATTCCACGGTGAAATCGGTCATGGTGAAGGTGAATGGCGGGAGCTTGGCCGGATCCGCGAAGCGGCCTCCGCCCCAGGCGTCGTACTGCGTGAGCGTGTCGGAGAAGCCATCGCCGGTCTTAACGATGACATTGCCCTTCCAGCCGAAGAGGCCGCCGATCGCGACGCCGATCAGGATGAGGATGAGAGCCAGATGGAAAATCAGGTTGCCGGTCTCGCGGAGATAGCCCTTCTCGGCACTCAGCCAGACCGCGCCATCGGACTCCCCGCGCAGCACATGCCAGCGATGCGCACGCAGAAAGGTATCCGCGCGATCGATCACATCGACATCAGCCGGGTCGAGAATCTCATGCGACTGCATGCGCGCGAGATTGCGCGGAGCAGCAGGCGGCGGAGTGCGCATGGCGCGCCAGTGCGCGGCCGCCCGGGGCAGCACGCAGCCGATGAGCGAGATGAACAGCAGGAGATAGATCGCCGAGAACCAGGGCGATGAGTACACCTCGAAGAAGCCGAGTCGATCGAGAATCGGCCCCCAGGTCGGCGAGCCGGTGATCCACTCCTGGGTCTTGAGCGGGTTCGTGCCTCGCTGCGGGAAGATCGAGCCGGGGATACTGGCGATCGCGAGCAGGAACAGCAGGATCAAGGCCGTGCGCATGCTGGTGAACTGGCGCCAGATCCACCGGAACCAGCCGCCCGTGCTCAGCGGGGGCAGCTGCTCGCTCATGAGTCAGCCCCGTTCACAGCGCGGTCTCGAATCCGGGAATGCTCACGCGAAGCCAGATGGTGAAGTCGTTCCAGAGTCCGGTCAGCATGAGAACGCCCAGGATAAGCAGCATCGCGCCGCCGATGCGCATCACGATCGCGTAATGGGATTTCACCCACCCGATGGCGCGCATCGAGCGACTGAAGGCCAGCGCGAGCAGCACGAAGGGAAGGCCGAGGCCGAGGCAGTAGACAAAGGAGAGGAGTGCTCCGCGAGCGGCACTCGCCTCAGTGAAGGCGAGGCTCTGCACAGCGGCGAGTGTCGGGCCGATGCATGGACTCCACCCGAGGCCGAAGACCAGGCCGAGCAATGGCGCACCGGCGACTCCCCACTTCGGGATCACGTGCACGCGACGCTCGCGCTGAAGGGCAGGAACAAGCCCCATGAAGGCAAGGCCCATGACGATCAGCAGGATTCCGAGCACCCGGTCGATCACCGACTGGTACTCGAGCAGGCGAGCTCCGATGCTTCCGAAGAGCACGCCATAGGAGACGAAGACAACACTGAAGCCGAGGACGAACAGGATGCTGCCGAGCAGCACTCGACTGCGACTCCTGCCTTCCTCACCCAGCTCGGCGCCGGTGAGCCCGGTGACATAGGAGATATAGCCCGGCGCAAGTGGAAGCACGCACGGACTCACGAAGGCGATGATGCCCGCGAGGAAGGCAATCGGCAGGGCGAGCAGCAGCGAGCCCGAGGTGATGACGTCAGCCACCGGTGCTCGCAGTCGACGAACGAGCCGCATCGATCATGCCGAGCAGCGTGGACTCGCTGACCTTGCCCAGCGCACGAGCCGCCACCTTGCCGTTCGCGTCGATCACCAGGGTCGACGGGATGGCCTCGGGCGGAAGAGTTCCACTGAAGCGAAGCTGCAGCGCTCCATCACGGTCGATCACATTGGGGTAGGTCAGGCCGAATTTGCGAATGAAGGAGAGGGCGGCCGTATCGGAGTCTCGGGTGTCGAGGCCGACGAACTGGACGTCATTCCCCTGCTGGGCCTTCCAGGTCTTCTCGAGAATCGGGGCCTCGGCCCGACACGGCGCGCACCAGGATGCCCAGACGTTGAGGATGGCGATCTTCCCGCGCAACGAGGCCAGGCTGAAGGGCTTGCCGTCGAGGGTCGTACCGATGATGTCGGGAGCAGGCTGGCGCTGCGACTCGTCGATGACGACCAGGGAGCCGTCGCCGGCCACGAAACCGGAGCCGGCCGCCGGCTCCTTGCTGCCGCAGGCCGTGAGCGCGAGCAGGGCCATGCCCGCGGCGATCACGGGCAGAGCGCGGCTGCGTGACATCTACGCTCCGGCGATCTTGCTCGCCTTGACCAGCAGATCGCGCGAGGGCTCGGTGTACGAGATCGCGACGAGATCATCGCCGGAGTACTCGAGCGAGGTGATCGAGGCGAGCGTGCACTGGCGGCTGCGCGGGTCGTGCCACAGTCGACGCTTCTCGGCGGCCAGGCGCGCGATCCAGATCGGGAGCTGATGGCTGACGAGAACCGCCTCATGCCCCCGCGCCTGCTCGCGCGCGGCATCGATACCGCGATGCATGCGAGCGGCGACGATGTCGTAGGGCTCGCCCCACGACGGCTTGAACGGATTCCAGAGGTGGCGCCAGGTGCGCGGCTGCTTGAGCACGCCGTCGCCCACGCTCACGCGCTGACCCTCGAAGATGTTCTCGGCCTCGATGAGGTTCTCGTCGATGCCGATCTCGAGGCCGTGTGCTGCCGCCATCGGCGCCGCGGTCTGCTGCGCCCGCTCCATCGGCGACGAGATCACCGCGGTGATGTCGTGATCAGCGAGTGCCGTGGCCGCACGACCGGCCATCTCGTGCCCCAGATCGGAGAGGACGTATCCGGGCAGGCGGCCGTACAGCACGCCCTCGGGATTGAAGACCTCGCCGTGGCGCAGCAGGTGCACGACAGTGCGCGACATTAGGTGACCTTGCGACGCGCCGCCGGACGACGACGACTCGGACGCCAGGTGCCCTCGCCTGTCTCGAGCGCGGCAGCGCGCAGGATCTCCCCGTGCGCAGCCAGCGACTCGACCAGCGCGTGAATCGTGCTGGCATCGGCCATGACGTCAACGCGCAGGCCGTGCTCCTCGGCAGTCTTCGCGGTCTGCGGACCGATGCAGGCCACGACCGTGGAGTGGTGCGGCTTGCCGGCGATGCCGACCAGGTTGCGCACCGTGCTGCTCGAGGTGAAGAGCACTGCGTCGAATCCGCCGGTCTTGATGGCCTCGCGAGTCTCGGCGGGCGGCGGCGCAGCACGCACGGTGCGGTAGGCCGTGACGTCCTCGACCTCCCAGCCGAGCTCATTGAGACCTGCCACCAGGGTGTCGGTGGCGATATCGGCGCGCGGCAGGAAGACGCGGTTGATGGGGTCGGTCAGCGAGTCGTACGGCGGCCACTCCTCGAGCAATGCGCTCGTGGTCTGCTCGGTCGGCGGAATGAGATCAGGGCGCACGCCGAATTCGATGAGCGCCTCGACCGTCGCCTCACCGACTGCTGCGACCTTGAGCCCGGCGAAGGAGCGAGCGTCGAGTCCGTACTCCTGCAGCTTCTCGCGAATCGCACGCACGGCATTGACCGACGTGAAGCCGATCCACTCGAAGCGACCAGACACAAGCCCGTGGATTGCGCGATCGATCTGCTGCGGGGTGCGCGGCGGCTCGACCGAGATCGTCGCGACCTCCATCGGCACCGCACCGTGACGGCGCAGCATCGACATGATCGGCGACGCATTCTCCTGCGTGCGAGGGATGAGCACGCGCCAGCCGAACAGGGCCTTGACCTCGAACCAGTCGAGCTTCTCGCGCTGAGCGACAACCTCGCCGACGACGACCACGCCCGGGCCGGCCTGCTTGGCCGACTTCACGATCGCGGCGATGTCGCCGAGGGTTCCGACGATGGTGCGCTGGTCGACCGTGGTTCCGCGACGGGTGATCGCGATCGGGGTGCGCGGATCAGCCTCGGCACCGAGGAGCTTGGCGGCAATCTCGACGGCCTGGTCCGCTCCCTCGAGGAAGACATGGGTCACGCGCGGATTGATCAGCTCGGACCACACCAACTCGGTGTCGTTGGCATCGATGACGCGAATCTGGCGGGTACGGCCCCCGGTCAGGCCGAAGCCTGCGTAGGCCGGAACGCCGGTGATGTCGCTGACACCGGGTGCGACCTCGAACGCCACCTTGGCCTTGCGCAATGCGCCGGCCTCGTGCAGCAGGGTGCCGTCGACGACGGGATCGCCCGCAATCAGGCGAACGGTGCGCTTGCCATCCTTGGCAGCATCGATGACGAGCTTCGCGCGCTCGGCGTGCTCGAGCGGCAGGCCACTGGCACTGACAGCGATGATGACCTCAGCCTCGGGTGCGGCGTGCGCAGCGGCGATCTCGGCGGCGTCGGCATCGACAACGATGTACTCGGCGTCGCTGAGCAGTGATGCAGCGCGCAGGGTGAGCAGATCGGGATCGCCGGGGCCGGCAGCAACGAGCGCAACAGGGCCGTTGGGCTTCTTGCGGGCCTTCGTGG
>JBEGLG010000204.1:0-6724 GCA_041183645.1 Actinomycetota bacterium
GAAGCAAGCGTCGCGCGCTGGGCGGCAAGGCGCTTGAGGGTGCGCCCGTGCAATTCGAGCCGCCGGATTCGGTACGCCCGGCTCAATTGCAGGCAGCACTCGACGGCAAGGTTGACGCACGAGGCGCCGTTGCCACGCTTCTTGATCTCACCGCTCGCGGCCATCTCACCTTGTCTGCCGAAGAAGGTGGCCTTCTCCACAAGGACTCCATCACCATCACTCGCAAGCCTGGCGCGACCGATGCTCTCGCCCCGTGGGAGGACGCCTTCCTCACCGGCCTGCTCGGAGGCGGAGACACCAAGACCCTCGCGGGCTATGACGCAGCCCTCGCCGCAACCCTGGCGAGTACCTCTAGCGCACTCGTGAGCGAGGCAGAGACCACGCACCGGCGCACGCAGACACGCAATAGCGGATTCCGTGTCGGACTCCTCGTCATCGGACTCCTCGGCCTGGTGTTGAGCTTCGTCGCGCGAATCTTCCTTCCGACCGGCGCCGGAGTCCTCACCCTCCTCCCCGGAATTCTCTTCCTCGTCGGGTGCCTGATCTCCATGAGTCTTGTTCCGGCAAAGGAATCGGAAGAGTCTGCGAGCTTCCAGAGCCGCGCCCGCGGATTCAAGAAGCTGCTCAACACCGATGCGGCCGAAGCCCGGCGCGAGTTCGCTCAGCGCAGCGGCCTTCAGCCCTTCGCGATCTTCGCGACGATGCTGCCCTATGCGGTCATCTTCGGTCTCTCCGAGTCGTGGACCCAGGCATTCCCCGAGATCACCATCGATCAGCTCAACTCAGCCGGCTACTACTTCGGCTCGGCCTGGGCCATGCAGAACTTCATTGATTCCACTCAGCACGTCATGACCATGGCATCAACTGAGCCGAGTCGCAGTTCCGGCTCCGGATTCAGCGGTGGCTTCTCCGGCGGTGGTGGTGGCGGCGGAGGCGGCGGCAGCTGGTGAGCGGCTCACCTGCATTCGGAGGGATATTCAATGCTGATCGGCGTTGACTGGGGCGGCACCAAGATCGAAGTGGTGGCGCTCGAGCCTGACGGAACTGAGCTCCTCCGTATCCGACGCGATACTCCGCGGGGCGACTACGAGGGCTGTCTCCGGATGGTGCGAGAGTTGATCGATGAGGCTGAGGCCACGACCGGTCGAACCGGCTCGATCGGCATCGGCATCCCCGGCTCGCTCGAACCGATAAGCCGACTGGGCAAGGGCGGTAGCTCGACCTGGATCAATGGGCAGCCTGTCGAAGCCGATCTGCAGCGGGTGATCGATAGGCCGATTCGCGTGGTCAATGACGCCGACTGCTTCGCAGCCTCGGAGGCGACCGACGGAGCAGGAGTCGGCTACGCCGTGGTCTTCGGCGTGATCATCGCGAGCGGAACCGGAGCTGGAGTCGCGATTCATGGTCGTGCACATCACGGGCCGAACAACAGCGCGGGCGACTGGGGGCATAACCCCTTGCCTCTCGCGCGGCCAGAGGAGCTTCCCGGTGACCCGTGCTACTGCGGCAAGAGTGGCTGCATCGAGACCTGGCTGTCGGGCTATAGCTTCACGCGTGACTTCATCCGCCATGGCGGCGCAGACCTCAAGCCCGCGGAGATCATGGAGCTCAAGCGCGCCGGTAATCCGTTGGCCATCGCCAACTACGAGCGCTGGATCGATCGCGTCGGCCGCGGACTCTCCGTCGTGGTGAATACTCTCGATCCCGATGTGTTCGTGATGGGCGGCGGCATGAGCAACATCGACGAGCTCTACGACGACCTGCCGGCCAAGATCGGCGAGTACACCTTCTCGCCCGTCTTCCACACTCCCATCGTGCGTTCGGTGCACGGCGACTCCAGCGGAGTTCGCGGCGCGGCCTGGCTCTGGCGCGATTGAGCAGTCGAGCCCTGCCGTAGGCTGGTGCGCATGGCATTGACGCAGCAGGACATCGACGACCGTTTCGCCTTCGGCAAGGCCTTGATCACCGAGGCAGGCGCCCTCGCGATGACCTACTTCAACTCGCTCGAGTCACTCGACATCAAGAGCAAGGGCCCGCAGGATTTCGTCAGCGAGGCTGACTACAACACCGAGGTACTGATCAAGGACGCCATCAAGGCGCGCTTTCCCGACGACGCCTTCTTCGGCGAGGAAACCGGCCCCACCGGCATCGAGGGTGCCGAGGGAATCTGGGTGGTCGATCCCATCGACGGCACTCAGCCCTTCCTGATGGGCATGACCAGCTGGTGCGTCTCGATCGCCTTCATCCGCGGTGGCGAGATGCTGATCGGCCTGGTGTACAGCCCGGCCGGCAATGAGTTCTTCGCCGCCCAGAAGGGCAAGGGCGCAACGCTGAATGACAAGCCGATTCACGTGCGTGATGCCTCGACCCTCAATGACGGCATCGTCAGCGTCGGCTACTCGACTCGCACTGCCCCACATCAGCTCATCTCGATGATGACCGGCCTGCTCGAGAACGGCGGCATGTATCACCGCAATGGCTCCGGCGCGCTCGGAGTCTGCTACGTGGGCAGCGGTGCACTGATCGGATACATCGAGCACCACATCAACGCCTGGGACTGCCTCGCCGCCCTCCTCATCGTGCAGGAGGCCGGGGGCCGCACGAACGATTTCATCGCCGACAACGGTCTGCACGACGGTGGAAATATCTGTGCCTCCGTTCCTGCTCTCTACGACCAGCTCCGCAGCTTCATTCCGTCGTCGGCACCGCGTACGCGTTGAGCCGAGAGCGCGACCGACTCGGCCGCCCCGTCGAGCCCGGATCCACCGAGGCCTTTCCCGGGATCGTCGAACGTGATCAGATCGACGCTCAGGTGGCGTGGGCCGAGGCACTCGACTACCTGCAGCGCGAGCTCCCCTTCCACGCGCACGAGACATTCGAGCTTCGCTGGCGCTGCTGCCCCGAGAGCGAGCGCCCTCTGTGGAAGGCACTCGCCCGGTGGGCGGCAGCTCTCACCCATGTCGAGCGCGGGAATACCGCCGGCGCGCATTCGATCGCACGCGCCACCATGGTCGATCTCGTCGGGTTGGATCCTGCGCCGCTGACACGAGATGAGATCGACGGGGTTCTTGCCTCGTTAGTGTTGCTCGCTCGCGGTTAGCCCGACTCTCGCACGCGGATCAGACAGTGACCGCACCGTGCTCGGCTGCCAGGGCATCCCAGTTCACCCGGCTCTGGCGCCAGCTGAAGATGCCGAGCTTCACGACCTCCTCGACGACCCGGGCGAGGAAGATGCCGATGGCGAGCAGCGGCGTGGAGAGCCCGAGGAAGAGCGCGAGCGGTAGCCCGACCACGAAGGTACTGAAGACATCCCCGAGGATCACGCCTTTGACGTCGTTGCCACTCGGCAGCACGCCGGCACCCACGATCATGTTGCGTACCTTCACTGCCTGAATGATCCCGTTAATGACAATGCCGATCGTCGCGACGCGAATCACCTCATCGCTGACCTCGGTGAAAAGCACGGGGATGGCCAGGGCGGAGAGCGCATAGATGCCACCGAACACCACGCCGGTGACAAGCCCCGCACGACCGACACGACTGATCCACGCCCGCGCTGCCGGCGCATCGCCTTCACCGATTGCCTTGCCGATGAGCGCGGTCGAAGCGGACATGAGTCCCACGCTTCCGACAATGAAGACTCCCTCGAGGGTCGCGACGATCTGTGCCGCGGCCAGGGAGTCATTCCCCAGTCTCTGGAAGATGACGTTGTAGAGAAAGATGCCCAGGGTCCAGAACAACTCGGTGATACCCAGCGGAATCGCCAGGACGATCAAGGGCCGGACGATGGTGCGTACCGAGTGCCGGTGACGCGGAAAATGCCACGACACGAGATCCAGTCGACCGAAGGCTAGGTATCCGAGAACGATCAGCTTCAGCGCATTCGCCGTCAGCACGGCGATGCCGGCGCCCAGAACGCCGAGCTTCGGAAGAGGGCCGACCCCATAGACGAGTGAGTAGGCGATGACACTGTCGAGCACGACGGTCACGACCGTGACATACATCGGAACCTTGGGGAAGCCGGTCGACCTCATGAGCCCGCTGAGCACCGCGGCAACGATGCCGGGAATCATCGCCAGGATCGAGATTCTGAAGTAAGAGGAGCCTTCGGCGGCAACTTCAGGGGATGCTCCGGCGAGTTCGAGCACCTGAAGGGTCCAGAGGAATGCGGCGAGCACGAATGGCGCAGCAATGGCGATGGCGAGCGAGATCGCTGTCGTGACCGTGGCGTCCATGTCATCGCGCTTGCCCGATCCGAAGGCACGCGCCGCGAGGATGGCCGTTGAGGCGCCGACTGCGCCCACGGTCACGAACAGGATGAAGCCGAGACTGTTGGCGAATCCGACTGCGGCGATCGCGACCGTGCCCAGGCCACCCACGATCACCTGATTCACGAAGTTCATCACCAGCATGATGACGAACTCCAGGCTGACAGGCACCGCGATGCGCGCGATCTCCCGCCGTGGTGTCATCGCATCAGGCTACGTGAGCCGAGAGTCACTAGCGAACGCGGTAATTCGCCGCGGTGTCGAGGGGAAGGTAGTGACCCTTGGCGGGCGCAGTGACGCGCACCTTCACCGACATCGGAGCAGTCACCGTGACCGACACTCCCCCGTTCTTGCGAGTCACGTGGCAGTAGACCAGGTCTCCGGTGAACTTGACGCGCGAGAGCGGGGTGCAGGACACCGCAACCGAGGCGATCTGCTTCGCATTGGTCACGACCGGCTTGGTCGTCAGCACGGTCGTGCCGATCCTCAGATTCGCGGGAAGGTCCAGATTCAGCGCAGTCTGCTCGTCACCGACGACCACGGGAACCACGATTGCCTGGCTGTTGCCCTCGCGATCGGTCACGATCACGGTCACCTTGTCGGTGCCGATGAAGCCGTCATTCGGCGTGTAGATCACCTCACCGTTGGTGACGACCGCATCGCCATTCTTCGGCTTCTCCACATCGGTGATGACCGAATCGACCGGCGCATTGGGGATATCGGGCACCGTGATCGGCGTGGGCTTATCGAAGGGAATGACGAGCGGGTCGACGACATCGGCAACGACCGTCGCCGTCGGGGAGGGTGACGCACTCGGCTGCGCCTGCGACGAATCAGACGAGGTCGAACTGGCGGAAGCGCTGGAGGTCGCCGAGCCGGAGGCGCTGGCTGATGGGGAGGCAGATGCCGACGCGGACGGCGAAGCAGTGGTTGACGCGGACGCCGAGGCGCTTGCCGACGCACTTGCCGACGCGGATGTGGATGCGGTCGACGTGGCAGTGGTTGACGCAGATGACGAGGCAGATGCGGATCCCGACGACGTGGCAGTAGCCGAGGCAGACTCCGAGGGGGTAGTCACTGCGGAGGAGGCAGCCGGAATCTCACAGTCGTTGTCGAGGATGGCTCCGCCAGCCGGCCAGTTCGCACCGGCGAAACCGGGGAATGGCGGAATGATGTCGCCCCAGCCCTTCGCGGGATACAGGCCACCGGTGTGTCCGTCATGACCGTTGATCACGGCATCCTGGGAGATCGTGATGCGCACATAGGGGTTTTGCTTGCTCGCGGTGCGATGGCAGATCACGATCTTGCCCACGGGTGCTGCGGGAATGCTCGGCGCGACTGAAGCCGTCGGCGTGGGTGAAGCGGAGGCCGCTGCAGAGGACGACGAGACCGCGGGAGTCGGCTTGGGCAGATCGGTTGCGATCCACAGTGCGTACTGCGGGAATCCGGAGAGCTTCTTTTGGGTCAGGGTGATCGTCTTGACGTCGCCGCTGGGAGTAAACCATGCCGAGGCGCCCTGCGTATCGGTACCTGAGCCCATGAGGGTCTCGGTCTGCGGATCCCAAGTCGGGGTGTCGGTCTGGCCGGTCGCCGTGTTGAAGGACTCGACGTAGAACTCGTTCATGTCGAGCTTGCGGCCCGCGGAGTCTTGAGCTGTCACGGTGACGTTCTCGGCATCGACGTCGCCAAGTGCCATGCCCCACGTTCCCGCGATCGGAGCCGAGTCAAAGGTGAGAGTCACGCTGCCGGTGCTCTGACCCGAGGCGACTGCAGTGAGCAGGTAGGTCGCCCCGCGCGAGGTTCCGTACTGGAGGCCGAAGGGCGAGGTGCCGATGAGAGTCTGGCTCTTGGCCACTGACTGAGTGCTGTTGATCGAGGTGAAGGATGCGCTAGGGAAGGTCGTAGCCGGGAAGGTGACCTCGCCGGATCCTCCGCTTGCGGTCCAGACGCCGTACACGCCCGTGCCCGAGACAGCCTGCGAGACTGACGGCAGAACGAAGGCTCCGGTGGCGACAACGGCGAGCGAGCTGACGGCAATGAGTGTTCGGCGCATAGAGGGAAGCCTAAGCGGCGAATGACCCCGAAATGAACCGCACGATGTCCCCCGTACTCAGGTCAGGCAGCCGACGCTGCCACGCGGTTTCGGCCGGCATCCTTCGCCGAGTACAGCGCCTTGTCGGCACGGGCCAGCGCGAGATCCAGGGCCTCGCCCGAAGGCCAGCCGGTGAGCCCGACTGAGAAGGCGGAGGGCACCAGCCCTGCGCCGGTGGAAATCGGCCGCTCGACGACCTTGCGGTGAACGCGGGTGAGGACCGCCTCTGCCTGGGCCTGCGGAAGGTCGAGCACCACTAGGAACTCATCGCCTCCCCATCGACCGACGAGGTCAGTCTTGGCAATGTTGTTGAGCAGTCGTCCGCCGATAGCCTGGATGTACTCGTCACCGGCGACGTGCCCCA
>JBEGLG010000205.1:0-30637 GCA_041183645.1 Actinomycetota bacterium
GCGCACTGCCCACGTTCCTGTGCTCGTGTAGAAGGGCTGACGGGTGCAGACAAACCCGCCGGTGCCCGAATTCGGCCACTCTGCCCAGCTCGATCCCCAATTCATGTCCACTTTGTCCGCGAGAGCCGGGAAGTCAATCAAGTTCGTGGGTTGGTGATCGCAAGAATCCTTTTCGCCTCGGCCGAATTGCTGCATCGGAGCCTGGGGAACTTGGTCGCCCGACGCCTCTCGCAGCGGCAGGCCGAAGGTGGAGAAGGACACCGGACCGGGAGCAAGCACCGAGAAGGCCAGGGAGCCAGAAACCGCCTGGGGGGTGCTGCGGCTTACGAGGTCGCCCACGCCGAGTTGCCCATACTGATTTGAGCCCCAGCAGTAGGCGGCGCCGGCTCTGGTCAGCATGCAGGTGTGGCGCAAACCGGCGAAGCCTGCGGTGTACGACAGCTCCTGTGAATCCGGAACCGCCTGCGCCGTCGTCTGATCCACAGTGTTGCCCAGCCCCAACTGACCCCACAGGTTGTACCCCCAGCAGTACAGGCCGACACCAGTCACGCTTCCGCACACGTGATTTCCGCCCGAGAGCAGGCGATCGAAGGTCGTGCCTACGGGCATAGAGACAGCCTGAGGGGTGTTCTGGCTAACCACGCTGCCTATACCGAGTTGACCGACCCGATTGTCACCCCAGCAATAGGCAGCACCTCCTGCCGTGAGGCCGCACATGTGCATGGAACCAGCCTGAAGCGAAGTGAACGTGACGCCGACAGGCATGATCACCGGCTGCGGAGTGGTCTGATTGCTCACTGCACCGAGACCGAGTTGGCCGTACCCGTTGTAACCCCAGCAGTACGCAGCGCCAGCTGCCGTCATTCCGCACGCGTGCTGGAACCCGCCCACGATCTGCGTGAAAGTCACGCCAACCGGCATGGCTACGAGCTGAGGTGAGGTGCGAGTGAGTAAATCCCCCACACCAAGCTCGCCGTACTCATTCAAACCCCAGCAGTAGGCGGACCCATCAGAGGTCAGGGCACAAGTGCTGAAGATTAGAGTGGCAATCGACGTGAAAGTCACCCCCGACGGCATCGTCACAGGCGTCAAGGCGCGGGTACCCGTCGCGCTTCCCATTCCGAGCTGGCCGTAGTCATTTCGTCCCCAGCAGAAGGCCGCGCCCGAAGCATCTAGGCCGCAGGTATGAAATTGACCTGTGCTGAGGAGCCTGAGGTCCACGCCGGCAATGTTCTCGGGCGACAGTGCATTGTTGCCTGTCCCATCGCCGAGCTGCGCGGTGTCATTCCTCCCCCAGGCGTAGTAGCCGGACTCGGATCCCGCCGCATTGGCCGGTGTCGAGAAGCCAAGAAACACCAAGGCGAGCAGAGTCGCGACGAGAGCGGAACAACGAATGCGAAACCTTCCAGCCTCAGACATAAACGGATGATTGAGGAGGGCATCTACTGCGTCAAACCCCAACTAGGGAAAACCCAACCTGTCTGATCAGTGGTCACGAGACCTCAACATGAGTGATGGTCCGCCCCTTCAGAAAGTGACGGACCATCACTGCGGTCGCTGTGAACGAACCTCCCTACGGGAGCAGCTTCTTCGTCGGGCCCACCTGGGTGTAGACCGCACGCTTGGCGCCGCCCGTGGGAGCGCTGGTCGCGAGCATCACGTACTCGGTGAGGCGACCCAGGGTTCCGGCCGAGTCGTACTGACCCATCCAGTAACCAGTCAGGCCCTGGTGCGAGCTGGTCGTGACAACCAGCGGCACCGACGCTGCCGAGCGGAACTTCGAGGAGTTCGTCTGCAGAGCGTTCAGCAGGCCGGCACGGGTGAGATCCGGGCCTGCGGCCTTGATCGCCTGGGCGAGCACGTAGGCCGTGTTCACGCCGTAGTACGTGTAGAAGTTCCACGGCAGGCCACTGGCCTCGACGAGGGTCTTCATCTGCGACACGTACGGGTTGCCCAGATCGGTGATCGGGGTCAGGAAGCTGGGCGTGTACATCTTGTTCATCAGCTTGGTCGCCGCGGCGCCGAGGATGCCCTTGATGATCGTGGGCTCGGAGCCGACCGAGGTCACCATCCAGGTCGGGGCGAAGCCGACCTTGGCTGACGTGGCGAGCAGCACGGCCGTCGCCTGCGTGATGCCGAAGAAGGTCACCAGCTGGCAGCCCGCCGTCTTCATCTTCACGACCTGCGAGGCAAAGCCGGCCGCGATGTTGGCGGCGGCGTACGACGTGGTGGTGGTGAAGTCGAGTCCGGCAGCCTTGAAGCCATTCGACGCGTCGATGCCGAAGTCGCCGTCCTGGTACATGAAGCAGCGCTTGAGGTTGCTCAGCTCAGGCGTGTTCTGGATGTAGTACGCCATGGCCTTGGCTTCGACCGAGTAGGAGGGCAGGTACGGAATCGTGGTCGGGTACTTCTTCACGTTTCCGAACTGCGAGGCACCGGTGTTGATGAAGACATCCGGCACACCGCGCTTGTTGAGAGTGTCGATGACAGTCGCGTGCTGATCGGTGCCGAAGGCGCCGTACATCGCGAAGATCTTGTCACTCAGCAGCAGGGTGCTGGTCTGGGCCTGAGTCGTCGCGGGGTTGTACATGTCGTCCTTGGCGACGAACTTGATCGTGCGGCCGTTGATGCCACCGTTCTTGTTCACGTAGTTGAAGTACGCCTGGGCGGCCTGCGGGATGTAGAGATAGCCCGCGGACGCCGGACCCGTCTGCGGCGAGGTCGAACCGATGACGATCTGGGTCTTCGAGACTCCGGGGTCGGCGGCATGCGAGGGCACCGCAAGGGTGACCGCACCGACGGCGACTGCCGCGGTCGTGGCCAGGCCCTTGACGATCAGTTTCTTCTTCACGTGATCTCCTTGGCTCCGGTGGCACGGCCCGTGCGGGTGCATGTAAGCCGCGTCACATCTAGGTAGCCCGAGGCTAGACCTGCGAAGGGCCCGGTGTCCTGTCTTTGCTACCGACGAGTAGTAAGCCGGCGCCAGCCCGAGGCCAGGAGCCCCATGACGCCCCCCGGGGCCACCAGCACGACCACGACCAGGAGGAGTCCGTACAAGAACGTGGGCAGATTGTTGGTGATCTGGTCACTCCACCCGCGCTCCCCCGCAAGATTCGACACCACGACCGGCATGCCCACGAGGAGCACGGCACCGATCACGGCGCCGACCAGCGAGCCGCGTCCGCCCAGCACCACACCGACGAGGAGGGAGAGGGACAGGGCAACCCCGTAGGCACCAGGCCCGACATAGGTGAGGATCTGGGCGAAAACCGCGCCGGCGAGGGCGGCGAAGAGACTGCTCACGACAAAGGCCGACACCTTCGAGGCCGCCGGGGAGATACCCGCAAGAGCGGCCGCGATCGGATCATCGCGCACCGCCTTCCAGACGCGACCCTGGCGACCTCGGACGAGGTTGAGTGCGACGAAACCGGCAATGCAGGCCACCGCGATCGAGACCGAGGCCTGCCACTGCTCGAGGACGAATCCGGCATCGGTCACCGTGCCCGAGGGCGTGGCAGAGATCGAGGAAGCCGAGGGCACCGGCACCGGCTCGGCCGACGGACTCGCACCGGCACCCGTGACGTCATCCGCTGTGAGCATGTCGCCCGGCGCACCCGAACCCGTCACATCCGACGGCGTGAGCATGTCGGAGGATCCGGAGGCCGCATCGGCCGGCACCGGATCAGCACCGGCGAGTGCGAGATCCAGCGCGGCAGAGTCGCTCTCGGCCGCAGCCGTGCCGGCGACATCAGCGGCGTACCCGCCGTCCGGATACGGCACGGTCAGCATCAGGCCTTGGCTGCCGCCGAGAATGCCCGGGAAGCGTGCGGCGATCGAGGGCAGCCCGACCGCGATGCCAAGAGTCAGGCCGGCGAGATAGGGGCCGCGCAATCGCGCGGCAAGGAGGCCGATGATCAGGCCGGCTACCACTCCGCCGAAGCCGGCGAAGATGACCGACCACACGGCATTCCACTGGAAGCCCAGCAACGGCACCGTCTGCCAATTCAGGCTCGTCACGGCGAAGACGTACCCGCCGACCGCCATCAGTGCGCCATTGCCGAGCGACACCTGACCCGAGAGCCCGACGAGGATCACCATGCCGAACATCGCCGTGGCGTACATCGCCGCAAGCGCGAGGTAGTAGCTCATCAGCGGCTCGACCATCACGTTCAGGCGCGAGAGCAGCAGCCAGATCGCGATGAACAGCGGCGCATGCAGGAGAAGTCGGGAGTCGCGCAACCAGGTGGGCATCACTACACCGCCCTCGACTTACCGCGCCCGAATGCGCCGCCCGGCCGAACCACCAAGGTCACGGCGAGCAGGATCAGCACGATGATCGGGGCATCGCCCGCCTCGCCGTAGCCAGTAACCAGGGCAAGCACGAGTCCGGTGCCGATACCGAAGGCCACGGCACCGATGAGACTGTCGAGTCCGCCCACCACGGCCGCAGTGAACGCGAAGATCAGCAGGATGTCGAAGCTGTTCGGCGACAGGCTCGCGGTCGGCGCGATGAGCACGCCGGCCACTGCGCCGACAACACCTGCGAGTGCCCAGCCGAAGGCGAGCATGCGATTCACGCGAATGCCGGAGAGCTTCGCTACCTCGGGGTTAAACGCCGAGGCTCGCATCGAGAGGCCGAGATTGGTGCGAGTGAAGAGCAGGGTCAGGGCAACGACGAGTACGGCGGTCACCGCATAGACGAGCACGTCGTACCAGGAGATGGGCCAGATTCGACCGCCGATCTCGAGCCCCTCGTTCGCCACCGGCGTCGGGAAGGAATGAGGATCACCACCCCAGATCATCGCGGCCAGGGCCTGCAGGGAGATGAGCACGCCGAACGTCGCGATGATGGAACCGGAGGTATCGAGGCGCTGCACGGGTCGCAGCACGAGCGCGTAGACGATGAGTCCGAGCACCGCACCGGCCACGAGGCCGGCGAGGAGAGCGAGGAACCACGAGCCCGTGGCCTGCTGCACTTCGAAGGCGATGAAGGTCGTGAACATCGCCTGACCGACCTGGGCGAAGTTGACGATTCGTGTCGAGCGCCAGACCAGGACGAGGGCAAGGGCGAAAAGCGCGATGACCGCGCCGCTGGAGAAGCCGCCCAGGAGGTAGTCGATGAATGTGGTCATGTCAGCCCCTACGACCCGAGGTACGCATCGCGTAGTTCGTCGTCGGCGGCAATCTCTTCTGCGCTTCCGACCCTGACAACATTCCCGAGGTTCATGATCACGCCGGTCGTCGCCACGCGAAGCGCGGTGACCGCGTTCTGCTCGACCAGCAGCACGGCGAGATCCTTCTCCCGCGCGAGCTGACTGACCAGCTGGAGAATCTGGGTGACAATCAATGGCGCCAGTCCGAGCGAGGGCTCATCAAGAAGCAGGCAGGTCGGATCGCACATGAGCGCGCGACCGATAGCGAGCTGCTGGCGCTCGCCGCCGCTGAGAGTGTCGGAGCGCATGCGGCGACGTTCGGCGAGCACGGGGAACATGTCGTAGATCTCGGCCGATGTCGCCTTGCGCTCGGCACTCGGTCGCCAGAGCCCGCCCAGATGCAGGTTCTCCTCGACCGTCAGCTCGGGAATCGTCGAACGGCCCTCGGGAACCAGGGCCATGCCCGAGCGCACGATGTCCTCGGCCGTGCGACCGGTGACCTGCACGCCGTCGAGCTCAGCGGTGCCGGACTCAGGCTTCACCAGGCCTGCGAGCGTGCGCATCAGCGTCGACTTCCCCGCGCCATTTGCGCCGATGACCGCCGTCACCTCACCTCGCGGCACGACGAGACTCACGCCGTTCAGCGCGCGCACCGCACCGAAGCTCACGCTGAGTTGCTTCACCTCGAGCATCAGCTGGCCTCCTCGTGTCCGAGGTAAGCCTCGAGCACGGCAGGGTTCTGCCGGATCTCGTCGGGCGTTCCCGACGCGATGACGCGGCCGGCGTCGAGCACCCAGATGAGATCGCAGACGTTCATGACGAGATCCATGTGATGCTCGACCAGCAGCACCGTGCGCTGAGGAGTCCAGCTCCGGATGAGCGAGCCGAGCTCGGCGATGTCGCCGACGCTCACCCCGCCGGCCGGCTCGTCGAGCAGCACGATCGAGGGATCACTGACAAGTGCACGCGCTAGGGCAACCCGCTTCTGGACGGGATACGGAAGCTCGGAGGGAAAGCGATCGCGAGCATCGGCGACGCCGAGCGCGGCCATCGCCTCGAGTGAGCGCTCGCGCAGCCGAGTGGTGCGCGAATCCGCCCACGGCATCGCGAGTCCGTCAGCGATGATGCCGGTGCGAATCGACGACGACCCGCCGAGCATGACGTTGTCGAGTGCCGACAGCGTCGCGAAGAGGCCGACTCCTTGCAGGGTGCGGGCTACGCCCAGCTTGGTCAGCCGCTGCGGACGGATGCGGCGCTGCACTGCGCCGTTGATGGCGATCTCGCCGGCATCCGGCGACAAGAAGCCCGAGATGACATTGAAGACCGTGGTCTTGCCTGCTCCATTGGGACCGATCAGCCCGGTGACCGACCCCTGGGGGACGTCGATGCTGACGGAGTCGAGGATCTGCAGGCCGGAGAGGCGAATGGACACATCGCGCAGTGAGATCGCCGAGTCGACCGGCACCCCGCTCATGCGACTCCATCCTCCGGCCACGACACCCTCGCCGCATCAGGTGCGGCACCGCCAGTGTCTCGCTCGGCGAATGAGGGGTCAATCAGTTTGGCGCAAAAGGAAGGAGGGGCAGTCGATGACTGCCCCTCCTTCACTGACCGTGACGACTAGATGTCGTCTTCGGCAGTGAGGTTCTTGACGCGGTTCGAGTCAACCTGCACGCCCGGACCCATGGTCGAGGAGAAGGTTGCCTTCTTGATGTAACGACCCTTGGCCGCGGACGGCTTCAGGCGCAGCACCTCGTCGAGGGCTGCCGCGTAGTTCTCGACGAGCTGGGTCTCGGTGAACGAGGCCTTGCCGATCGGGAACTGCAGGTTGGAGTGCTTATCGACGCGGAACTCGATCTTGCCACCCTTGATATCGTCGACTGCCTTGGCGACATCCATGGTGACGGTGCCGGTCTTGGGGTTCGGCATCAGGCCACGGGGACCAAGCACCTTGCCCAGGGTTCCGACCTTGCCCATGAGATCGGGCGTGCAGACGGCTGCGTCGAAGTCAGTCCAGCCTCCGCGCACCTTCTCGATGAGATCGTCGGAACCGACGAAGTCGGCTCCGGCTGCGCGTGCTTCGTCTGCCTTCTCGCCGTTGGCGAAGACCAGGACCCGGGCGGTCTTGCCGGTGCCGTGCGGAAGGTTGACGGTGCCACGCACCATCTGGTCTGCCTTGCGGGGGTCAACGCCCAGACGCATGGAGACCTCGACGGTCGGATCGAACTTGGTGGCGACGCCGGCCTTGACGAGACGAACGGCCGAGAGCGGTGAGTACAGCTCGTCGGGGTTGATCTTCTCAGCGGCGGCGCGGTATGCCTTGCTGCGCTTCATGTTCTGCTCCTTCGCAGGTTGTGGTTAGTGAGCCGCGCAGGCTCTCCCACGTGATTCGGATTGTGGGTTTCCCTTAGGAAACGGTGATGCCCATCTGACGAGCGGTGCCCTCGATGATCTTCATCGCGGCATCGATGTCATTGGCATTGAGATCGGGCATCTTGGTAGTGGCGATCTCGCGGACCTGATCCTTGGTGAGGGATCCGGCCTTGACCTTGTGCGGCTCGCCCGAGCCCTTCTCCAGGCCTGCGGCCTTGAGAATGAGGCGGGATGCCGGCGGGGTCTTCAGGATGAAGTCGAACGTGCGGTCTTCGTAGACCGTGATCTCGACGGGGATGATGTTGCCGCGCTGGGATTCCGTGGCCGCGTTGTAGGCCTTGCAGAAATCCATGATGTTCACGCCGTGCTGGCCGAGTGCAGGGCCAACGGGCGGCGCGGGGTTAGCGGCGCCTGCCTGAATTTGGAGCTTGATCAGGCCGGCAACCTTCTTCTTCTTGGGTGCCATGGTGATTCGGGTCCTTACCTGTGTGATTACCTCGCGAGTTCCCCGCGAGGGACGTGCTGCCCGCCATGACGTTCGTGGCGAGGTCGTGCAATCTGCGGGTTACCCCGCAGAAGTTCAGGAGTTCTTCTGGATCTGGTTGAACGCCAGCTCGACGGGAGTCTCGCGACCGAAGATCTCGACGAGGCCGGTGACCTTCTGGGCCTCGATGTTGATCTCGGAGATCGACGCGTGGAGTGTCGCGAACGGGCCATCGACCACGGTGACCGAGTCGCCGATCGAGAAGTCGATCTCGATGGCCGGTGCACTCGAGGCCGCGCCGCCGGAGGAAGCAGGAGCACCGGGGGCGCCGGCCTTCTTCTCGGGAACGGGGGCCAAGATCGCGACGACCTCGTCGAGGGTCAGCGGTGCCGGCTGGTGGCCGTGACCGACGAAGCCGGTGACACCGGGCGTGTGGCGCACGACGCCCCACGACTCATCGGTGAGCTCCATGCGCACGAGAACGTAACCGGGGAACTTGTTGCGACGCACGAGCTTGCGCACGCCACCCTTGATCTCGGTCACCTCTTCCATCGGAACCTCGACCTGGAAGATGTAGTCCTCGACGTTGAGGCTGATGACGCGGCTCTCGAGGTTGCCCTTGACCTTGTTCTCGTAGCCTGCGTAGGAGTGAATGACGTACCAGTCACCGGGAGAGATGCGCATCTGCTCCTTGAACGCCGCGACGGGATCGATGTCCTCTTCCTCAGCGGCCTCGTCGGCAACCTCGGCAACGATCTCCGCCTCGATCTCGATCGCGGCGGCGTCGACGATGAGCTCGGCGTCGATCTCGGCATCGAGGGCAGCGGTGGTCACGACATCCGCAGCCGCCGTCTCGGCGATCTCCTCCGCGGCGGACAGCACAGCGGCGGCCTCTGCCTCGAAGTCATCAGCGGCGAACTCTTGGTCCAGATCGGACACGGCGGTCATTCTCCTTAATAGACGAACAGGGTGGGGGAAGTGAGCGTGATCATCCGAAGATGAGCAGGACTCCCTTGGTGAAGACGTAGTCGAAGCCGGCGATGATCGCCGAGATCACTGCCACGAAGACGATCACGATCGTCGTGTAGGCGATGAGCTCCTTGCGAGTCGGCCAGATGACCTTGCGCAGCTCGACGATGATCTGGCGGATGAACAGCGCGATGCGCGAGAAGATGTTCCCGCGCGAACGACGCGCGTCTGAGCTCGAGCGCTCTGACGTGTCGGTGTCTGTCATGACTGCCTTCTCTTCGTGAACCTGAGTACTGCTGGTGGTGCAACCTGCTGCGCGGCCGTATGACCGCTCCGCAGGGCCGGAGGGACTTGAACCCCCAACCCCCGGTTTTGGAGACCGGTGCTCTGCCAGTTGAGCTACGACCCTTAGTGAGGAGAAGTCGGCTGCCTTTGGGCAGGCTGCCGCCAAGCTTCCTTACGGAGGAGTGAGTCTACGGCCCCTCGGGAAGGACGGTCCAATCGGGCATATCGGGCCTCCGTGGCCCCGCGGCGACCCCCAGCCGGATGCCCGATCAGCGCACCTGAGCCGGCCTGGAACAATGGTCATATGACCTCACGAATCTCCGCCCGGATCTCCTCCATCACCGAGTCGGCCACCCTGGCTGTCGACGCCAAGGCCAAGGCCCTCAAGGCCGCGGGCCGGCCCGTGATCGGCTTCGGAGCCGGCGAGCCTGACTTCCCGACCCCCGACTACATCGTCGAGGCGGCCGTGGCGGCCTGCCGGGTGCCCGCGATGCACCGCTACACCCCTGCCGGCGGCCTGCCGGAGCTCAAGGAGGCCATCGCGGCCAAGACCCTCCGCGATAGCGGCTACGCGGTCACTGCGGCGCAGGTGCTGGTCACCAACGGCGGCAAGCAGGCGCTCTACAACGCCTTCGCCACCCTGCTCGATCCGGGCGACGAGGCGATCCTGCCCGCCCCGTACTGGACCACCTACCCCGAGGCGATCCGCCTGGCCGGCGGCGTGCCCGTCGAGGTCATGACCGACGAGACCAGCGGCTACCGCGCCACGGTGGCCCAGCTCGAGGCCGCCCGCACGCCGCGCACCAAGGTGCTCGTCTTCGTCTCCCCCTCGAACCCGACCGGTGCCGTGTACTCCCCCGCCGAGGTCAAGGCCATCGGCGAGTGGGCGCTGGCCCACGGCATCTGGGTCATCACCGACGAGATCTACGAGCACCTGGTCTACGGCGACGCCGAGTTCAGCTCGATGCCGGTGCTCGTGCCCGGCCTTGCCGATACCTGCATCGTCGTCAACGGCGTGGCCAAGACCTATGCGATGACCGGCTGGCGCGTCGGGTGGCTCATCGGCCCGGCCGACGTCATCAAGGCAGCGACCAACCTTCAATCGCACGCGACCTCGAATGTCTCCAACGTCGCGCAGGCTGCAGCGATCGCCGCGGTCTCCGGTGACCTCGCGGCCGTCGACGAGATGAAGGTGGCCTTCGATCGTCGCCGGAAGCTCATCGTGGCAATGCTCAACGAGATCGACGGCGTCGAGTGTCCGACCCCCGAGGGCGCGTTCTACGTGTACCCGTCGGTCAAGGCGCTGATCGGCAAGACGCTGCGCGGTAAGAGCATCACCTCGTCGGCCGAGCTCGCGAACATCATCCTCGATGAGGCTGAGGTCGCTGTCGTGCCCGGCGAGGCATTCGGAACTCCGGGCTACCTGCGCCTGTCGTACGCGCTCGGCGATGCCGACATCACCGAGGGTGTCACTCGCATGCAGAAGCTGCTGTCAGAAGCCAGCTAATTGCGGCTCGGGCACTAGCTCGATCCCGAACTCCTCGAGAACTCGTCGACGAATCACGTCGGCGAGTTCTCGTATGTCTGAGGCTCTGGCACCACCGGTATTGGTGAGCGCAAGCGTGTGCTTGGTCGACACTCGTGCCGGCGCATCCGGGTGCACGCGGAATCCTCGCTCGATACCTGAGTGCTCGATCATCCAGGCGGCACTGAGCTTGACGCCTTCGACGGTCGGATATCGCGGGCACTCGCCGGGCACCATCGCAGCCCTGACGGCATCGACAATCGGATTGGTAAAGAACGACCCGGCACTCCAGGTATCGGTGTCGTTGTCGTCGAGCACCATTCCCTTCTCGCGACGCAGTTCGAGTACCGCATGGCGTATCGATGCCACCGGCACTTCATCGCCGACGTTGACCCCGAGGTGCTGAGCGAGCTGCGCGTACTCGACGGAGCCGAGATTTCCCGCACCAAGTTCGAGCACGACCTCGAGCACCACGAATCTGCCCGGCTCGCGCTTGAATCGACTCGATCGATATCCGAACTCGCATTGCTCGGCGTCGAGAGTCACGAGCTCGCGCGCATCTCGGTCCCACGCCCGCACCTCGCTGACGACCTGCGAGATGTCCTGGCCATACGCACCGACGTTCTGCACGGGAGTCGCGCCCACCAGGCCGGGAATTCCCGAGAGTGCCTCGATACCCGACCATCCCTGGCCTACGGCACGCGCGACGAGTGAGTCCCATGACTCGCCCGCTGCCGCAGTGACACGGACACTCGATCTGGTCTCGACGACGTCGATGCCTCGGGTGCGAATGGCGATCACCGCGCCGTCGAAGCCCGCATCGGAGCACAGAAGATTGCTGCCGCCGCCGATCAGCAGCACCGGAGTGCCGGCGGAATCCGCCTCGCTGACGGCATCGATCAACTCACGCTCGGTCGAGGCGATGATCAGCGACTTGATCGGCCCGCCGATGCGGAAGGTCGTCAGCTCAGCGAGTGCCGGACGACTGGTCATGGGGAGCACGCTACGTGATCAGCGGTGCAGGATCTCGTCGCGACCGCGATACGCCTGCAGGATGCGGTCGTAGGTCTTGCGGGATTCACGGTCGCGATAGTCAGGGTCGGAATCGTGATAGCCCCGGTGGCGATCCTGGCGCACGGGCAGATCAGTCGTGGGGACAACCAGGCTGCCGCCGGCCGCGCGTAGTGCGAGCGACCACTCGAGGTCGGCATTGCGATAGAACTTCGCCTTCGGATGCGGCGGGTGCGCCAGCGCGGCTTCGCGATCGAGTGCGGCGAAGTAGCCGAGCAGCACATCGACCTCGCCTGGTCCGGCATCGAGGACCGAGCGCCAGGCGTCGTCGATATCGACGTTGGCCCCCTTCCAGCCGGCACCGACGACCGAGCCATCGATGGCCGACACGAGAGGTGTGACGGCATCGCCCTCGAGTACCGACGACATATCCATGATCACGTGCACGCGCGAAGTCGACAGGCCGAGCAGGGCAACGATCGCTGCCGACCAGCCGCACTGCTGCAAGGTCTGCGCGCAATGAAGTTCGACGATGCGGGTGGGAGACGCCATCGCATATTCGTGGAGTACCAGGCCCGCGCCATCGACATTGCCGAGATCAAGCGCCATCACGACCGCACCCGCAGGTGCATGTGCCATCAGCGCATCAAGGCAGGTGCTCAGGTCATCGGGCCAGCCGTCGACGATCACGCCGATGGTGCAGAGCGCGGCATCGACCGGCGCGGTCTGCTCGACCAGCGCGGCAAGTGTCGCGACTACCTCGAACGGAGGTCTCTCGCTCAGCACGTACCCATCGGCGGAGTCCTTGATCACCCAGCCGGCCGCGGCGATGTCCTCGCGTAGCCCATCGGAACGAGCGAAGTCCTTGTCAGCACGGGCCTGCGCACGAGCCTCGGCGAGGGCAATGACCTCAGCGGGGGCCGTCGGCATGACTACGGAAGTCGGACGACAGCCTGGGCCTTGCCCAGGACAGTGGAGTCATCGGACGAAGCGGAGATGGTGATCAGCACCGTGTTGTCGTCGCGCTTCTCGGTGACCTTGGCGGTCACGCTCAGCAGGGCACCTCGGTCATCGTCAGGAACGACAACGGGGCGAGTGAAGCGGCAGCCGTAGTCGACGAGTGCACCCGGGTCACCCAGCCAGTCGGTGACGACTCGCACGGCCTCGGCCATGGTGAACATGCCGTGCGCGATGACGTCGGGCAGGCCGACCGACGTGGCGACGCGCTCATTCCAGTGAATGACATTGAAGTCACCCGAGGCGCCGCAGTACCGAACCAGATCAGCGCGCGTGATGGCGAACTGCTGTGCCGGGAGTTCGAAGCCCACCTCGATGTCGGCGAATGCCGGGATCATGCTCCGGCCTCCTCTGCGGCGCGAGCGACGATGGTGGAGTAGGTGGTGACCACGTGCTCGCCTGCGGTCGTGGCGACATCGGCGCGGGCACTGAGCATGTCATTGCCTGCCACGGTGCGTGCACTCTCGATGGTGGCCGTCACCACGAGCTCATCGCCGGCGCAGATGGGGCGGGCGTAGACGAAGCGCTGGTCGCCGTGGACGACGCGCGAGTAGTCGAGGCCGAGGGCGGGATCGTGAGCCACGCCGGTCACCGCCTGAAGCGAGACGATGATCGCGAAGGTCGGCGGAGCGATGATGTCGGCATAGCCGAGCGCAGCCGCGGCGGCGGGGTCGTGGAAGACGGGATTGGAGTCACCGATCGCGGACGCGAACTCGCGAATCTTCTCCCGCCCCACCTGGTAGACCGGGCTGGGCGGGAAGCTGCGACCGACGAACTCCTGGTTGAGTGCCATGGGAACTCTGAGGCTCGAAGGCTCTCGGACTAGCGGGTCTCTTTGTGAGCCGTGTGCTTGTTGCAGTTCGGGCAGTACTTCTTGGCCTCGAGACGATCGGGATCGTTACGACGGTTCTTCTTGGTGATGTAATTCCGGTGCTTGCAGTCCTCGCAGGCCATGGTGATCTTGGGGCGAATGTCGCTGGCCTTGGCCATTGGACTTCCTCTTTCGTCTGGACGTGCGTTCGGGTGGTGCTGGTCTTGGAGGCGGGAGCTTCCAAGGTGGTAGCGGAGGCCGGATTTGAACCGGCGACACAGCGATTATGAGCCGCTTGCTCTGCCAACTGAGCTACCCCGCCGTGCGATGAGGCCTACCGACTCCTCATCAGCCGAGCCCCTTTACGGAATCGAACCGTAGACCTTCTCCTTACCATGGAGACGCTCTGCCGACTGAGCTAAAGGGGCGTGAAGCCTGGCAAGCGTACAGGGGGCATCCCCTCATGGCGAAATCGGGTCCGGGAGCCCCCTTGCCGCCCGTGCTTGCCCACTGGCGAGATCCCCACGAGACTGACGACATGCCCTGGACCACCGCTGACCTGCCGGATCTCACCGGCCGCACCGCCGTGGTGACGGGAGCGAATTCCGGGCTCGGATACGAGACCGCCCTGGCCCTGGCCGGCTGCGGCACCCAGGTCACCATGGCCGTGCGCGACCCCGAGAAGGGCCACGCGGCGGCCGAGATGATCCGCCGATCGCACCCCCAGGCCTCGGTCACCGTGAGCCACCTCGACCTGGCCAGCCTCGCCTCCATCCACGAATTCGCCGGACAGTGGTCCGAGACCCATGCCGACGGGCTGGATCTGCTCATCAACAACGCGGGCGTGATGGCCATCCCTCGGCGCCTGACCGCCGACGGCTTCGAGATGCAGATCGGCACCAATCACCTCGGGCATTTCGCGCTGACCGGCCTGCTCCTTCCCGCATTGGTGGCCCGGCATCGCTCGCGAGTGGTGACCGTGTCGTCCTTCGCCCATCGCATGGGTCGACTCACTCTCGACGACCTCATGGGCACTCGTCGCTACCGTGCCTGGAGCGCGTACGGCCAGAGCAAGCTGGCGAATCTGCTGTTCACGGGCGAGCTGCAGCGGCGCTTTGACCGGGCGCACCTGGCCGTCAAGGCCATGGCCGCGCATCCCGGATATGCCCACACCAACCTCCAGTCGGCCAGCGCCCGCATGCAGGGGAAGTCCTTCCAGGCCCGCATGGCGAATACGACCAATGACCTGATGGCTCAGAGCGCAGCCATGGGTGCCCTGCCCACCCTGTTCGCCGCGACCGCTCCGGGGCTGCCCGGCGACTCCTTCGTCGGCCCGAATGGCTTCATGGAGCTGCGCGGCTATCCGCACTTGGTCGGCCGCAGCGCTCGGGCCGCCGATCTTGCCGATGCAGCCCGCCTGTGGACCGTGAGCGAGCAGCTCACCGGAGTGACGTACCCGTTCGAGTAATTCACGGAATTCCTGGGATTTCCGGAGCTCCGCCTCTCGGGGACAGTTCCTTGAGCCCCTCGAGTCGGACTCCGGAAATCCCAGGATCGTCCACGACAACGAAGAGGACCGGCTGCCCTGAGGCAACCGGTCCTTCTTGTGGCGGGTGATGGATTCGAACCATCGAAGGTAAAACCGACGGATTTACAGTCCGCTCCCATTGGCCGCTCGGGCAACCCGCCTTACAGCCCGCGAGGGGCTGCGGGAGAACAATACAGGCTTCCCGGTACGACAGAATGTGGCCCAGGAGTTTCACCCGCACTCAGGAGGATCAGTGGCCGACAGCAGCTTCGACATCGTTTCCAAGGTCGACCATCAGGAGGCCGATAACGCCCTGAACCAGACCGCGAAGGAACTCGCGCAGCGCTTCGACTTCAAGAACACCGACACCACGATCGAGTGGAAGGGTGACATGGGCGTCGAGATCACCTCAGGCACGGAGGAGCGCGCGAAGGCGGCACTCGAGGTGTTCCGCGAGAAGCTGATCAAGCGCGGCCTGTCGCTGAAGTCCTTCGATGCGCAGGATCCCCGCTCGTCGGGCAAGGAGTACAAGATCTCCGGCACGTTCAAGGACGGCATCAGCCAGGAGCAGGCCAAGAAGATCGGCAAGCTCATTCGCGACGAGGGTCCCAAGAGCGTCAAGACCCAGGTCATGGGCGAGGAGCTTCGCGTCACCAGCAAGAGCCGTGACGACCTGCAAGAAGTGCAGCGCCTGGTCAAGGAAGCCGATCTCGACTTCGCGACCCAGTTCGTCAACTACCGCTAGCGGGGAACCACTTCACGAGCTGATCGATGCCGTGCACGAGGCCACCGGCCGAATGCGCAGCCCGGTCGATGTCACTGGCCCAGGCAAGGGCGTCGAACGGGCATACGTCGACGCAGATGCCGCAGAACATGCACGCGCCGAAGTCGATGGTGAATTCATCAAGCACGTGAACGACTTTCGGGCGCCGAGCGCCTTCCTCGGTGATCTCCTCGGTATGACTCGCGAGATCAATGCACCACACGGGGCACTCGCGCACGCAGATCATGCATGACGTGCAGGCATCGGGGTTCAGGCCGATGAGTGAATGAGCGCTCACCGGGATCTCGCGCTCAGCCATTCGAGTCTGCCTCGTCGACGAGCCAGTCGTCGGCCACTCCGACAGCTCGCTGCCTTCGTCGATTCGCCTTCGCATCGTTGCCGGCGTCGGCATCGCCCGGCCACGGCGTCAGCACGCGAGCACCGAGCACCGTGCTCTTCAGGAGAGTCGGCGCACCCTGGTCGGTGCGCCGCAGCAGCGGTCGAGAATCGGGGGCGTTCACGATGCGCACGCCGAACATCTCGGCCAGCTCGCGCTCGTACCAGGCCGCGCCTTCGTACACCTGAGTGATGCTCTCGATCGCGCGCTCGGGACCGAGCAGCGTCGACACCATCTCGGTGGCCGAGTCGGCGCTGCGCATGACCGAGGCGATGACCTCGATGTCGTGCCCGCGGTCGACCCCGGCGAGCATGTCGAAGATGTCGAAGCCGGCATCGCGACAGGCGGCGAGCTCCGCGACCCAGGCCTCGAGCGCGACGGCCCTCATTCGGTCACCAGCTCGGCCAGGCCGGCGATCAGTGCCTCGGGCCGAGGCGGGCAGCCGGGCACGTAGATCTCGATCGGGATCACCTGGTCGACGCCCTTGAGCACGGTCGGGGCGTCCCAGTACGGTCCGCCCGAATTGGCGCAGGCTCCGAACGAGATTGCCCTCCGGGGCTCGGGCAGCGCATTCCAGGCTGCGAGCACCGCGGGAGCCATAGCATCGGTGACGGTGCCGGAGATCAGCAGGACCGACGCGTCGGCTGTGTCGACCGGCTCGAGGAGCCCGGCGGTGATCGCGGCCCCGATCTCGAGGGAGCAGCAGGCCAGGCCGATGTCGAGAACCCCCACGGCAAGACCGGGGACTCCGGGCACGCGGTAGGTCCTGGTGGAGGTCATGGGCACAGGCTATTGGGGTCATGGCGCGCCGAGCTGCCCCTGTGAGGCGCATATCACCTCGTATGGGCAGAATTATGGTTGCAGATCGGGGCTTACTCCACTTGGATTCAACAAAGTAGTAATGCGCGCGAAATCCCCCGGTTTACATACATTCACATGGCATCAGCGAAGGTGGGCCCGTGGCCAAGCAGGTCGTTCAACTCAGCAAGGTCGTCATCCGCTTCGCCGGTGATTCCGGCGACGGAATGCAGCTCACCGGCGACCGGTTCACCACCGAGACCGCGGGCCTGGGCAATGACCTGAAGACCCTTCCCGACTTCCCCGCCGAGATCCGCGCACCTGCCGGAACCATCCCGGGTGTCTCGGCCTTCCAGCTGCACTTCGCCGACCACGCGATCTCGACCCCCGGCGATGCCCCCGACGTCCTCGTCGCGATGAACCCGGCAGCACTCAAGGCCAACCTCAAGCTGCTGCGTCCCGGCGGAACTCTGATCGTCAACACCGACGAGTTCGGCAAGCGCGCCTACGAGAAGGTCGGCTACACCGCCAACCCGATCGAGGATGGCTCACTCGAGGGCTACAACGTGATCCCGATCGCGCTCACCTCGATGACCGTCGAGGCACTCAAGGAGTTCGACCTCACCAAGAAGGAGGCCGAGCGCGCGAAGAACATGTTCGCCCTCGGCATGCTGTGCTGGCTGTACGACCGTCCGAGCCAGGGCACCATCGACTTCCTGACCTCCAAGTTCGGCAAGAAGCCGGAGATCCTCAAGGCCAACATCGCCGCCTACGAGGCCGGCTGGTCCTTCGGCGAGACCACCGAGGCCTTCTCGGTGCAGTACGAGGTCAAGCCGGCACCGATGCCCACCGGCGAGTACCGCAACATCCACGGCAATCTCGCGCTCTCGCTCGGCCTCATCGCCGCCGGCCAGCTGTGCGACCTGCCGACCTTCCTCGGCACGTACCCCATCACTCCGGCCTCCGACATCCTTCACGAGCTGAGCAAGTACAAGAACTTCGGCATCACGACCTTCCAGGCGGAGGACGAAATTGCCGGTGTCGCCTCGGCAATCGGCGCCTCCTACGGCGGAGCACTCGCGATCACCACGACTTCGGGCCCCGGCGTTGCGCTGAAGTCCGAGGCCATCGGCCTGGCCACGATGCTCGAGCTGCCGCTCGTCATCGTCGACGTCCAGCGCGGAGGTCCCTCGACCGGCCTGCCGACCAAGACCGAGCAGGCTGATCTGCTGCAGGCCATGTTCGGTCGCAACGGCGAGGCACCCGTGCCGATCGTGGCGCCGCAGTCGCCGTCCGACTGCTTCTTCGCCGCGATCGAGGCCGCACGTATCGCCATCGAATACCGCACTCCGGTCTTCCTGCTCTCCGATGGCTACCTGGCCAATGGCTCGGAGCCGTGGCTGGTTCCCGATACCTCGGCACTGCCGAAGATCAATCCGAACTTCACGACCGAGCCCAATCACGAACTGCCTGACGGCACCAAGGACTTCTGGCCGTACCTGCGCGATCCCGAGACCCTGGCCCGCCCGTGGGCAGTGCCCGGCACCAAGGGTCTCGAGCATCGCATCGGCGGCATCGAGAAGGCCGACGGCGCCGGCGGAATCTCGTACGACCCCGACAACCACGACAAGATGGTGCGCATTCGCCAGGCCAAGGTCGATGCGATCGCCCGCACCATCGCGCCTATCGAGGTCGATGACCCCAGTGGCAAGGCTCGCGTGCTGGTCATCGGCTGGGGCTCGACCTTCGGTCCCATCGGCGGAGCCTGCAAGCTCGTGCGCGATGCCGGTCACGATGTCGCGCAGGCGCACATCCGTCACCTGAACCCGTTCCCGTCGAATCTCGGCGAGGTCCTGGCCAAGTACGACCGCGTGATCGTCCCTGAGATGAACCTCGGCCAGCTCAACATGCTGCTGCGCGCGAAGTACCTCGTCGACACCGTGAACTACAACCAGGTTCGCGGCCTGCCCTTCAAGACTGACGAGCTGGCAGGCGTCATCACCGATGTTCTCGCGAGCCTCTAGCTCATCCGGAAAATAGGAGCACCTGTCATGACGATCAACGATCTCCCCGCCCTGAGCCTGGTTCCCAAGAGCGATGTCGCTCAGTCGGCCAAGGACTTCAAGTCCGACCAGGAAGTTCGCTGGTGCCCCGGCTGCGGTGACTACTCCATCCTGTCGACCGTGCAGGGCTTCATGCCCGAGCTCGGCCTGGCCAAGGAGAACATCGTGTTCATCTCGGGCATCGGCTGCTCCAGCCGCTTCCCGTACTACATGAACACCTACGGCCTGCACTCCATCCATGGTCGTGCCCCGGCCATCGCGACCGGCCTCTCGGTCACGCGCCCCGACCTCTCGGTCTGGGTCGTCACCGGCGACGGCGATGCGCTCTCGATCGGCGGCAACCACCTCATTCACGCCCTGCGACGCAACGTGAACCTGAAGATCCTGCTGTTCAACAACCGCATCTACGGCCTGACCAAGGGCCAGTACTCCCCCACCTCCGAGCAGGGCAAGATCACCAAGTCGACCCCGGCCGGCTCGGTCGACTACTCCTTCAACCCCGTGTCGCTGGCGCTGGGTGCGGAGGCAACCTTCGTCGCACGCTCGATCGACTCCGATCGCAAGCACCTGAGCTCGGTGCTCGCCGCGGCGGCTGCCCATGAGGGCACCGCGCTCGTCGAGATCTACCAGAACTGCAACATCTTCAACGATGGTGCCTGGGACAAGCTCAAGGACGCCGACACCGCAGATGACCTGCTGATCAAGCTCGTGCACGGTGAGCCGATCCGCTTCGGCAAGGACGGCAGCAAGGGCGTCGTGCGTACCGCTGACGGCCAGGTGGCCATCGCCAATGTGGCAGAGGTGGGCGAGGACGCCCTCCTGGTGCACGACGCCCACCGCGAGGACCCTGCACTGGCCTTCGCCCTCTCGCGCCTGTCGGAGGTACACACCCTCGAGGACACTCCGATCGGCATCTTCCGCGACGTCACGAAGCCGTCGTACGACCGCCTGGTGCGCGAGCAGCTCACCGATGCCCGCGAGAAGAAGGGTGCCGGCGACCTGCAGGCGCTCGTGCGCGGCAACGACACCTGGCTAGTCGGCTAATCACGAACGACCGCGAGCCGCGGTCCCGAGCAGCGGTGGGATTGCTGTTCGGGATCGCGGCTTATGGCATCTGGGCCCTGTTCCCGTTCTACTTCCGGGCGGTCGACTATGTCTCGTCGATCGAGGTCATCGCGAATCGGATCATCTGGTCGTTCGTGCTCCTGACCATCATCATGACGGTCACCGGACGCTGGCGCGGACTGCGCGAGGCCGCCGGTGACCGCAAGGCCCTGGGCCTGGTCGCACTCGGCGCCGTCTTCGTCGCGGCGAACTGGAGCACGTATGTCATCGCGATCAGCACCAATCACGCTCTGCAGGCATCCCTCGGCTACTTCATCAACCCGCTCGTCATTGTCGGCCTCGGTGTCTTCGTGCTCAAGGAGCGGCTACGCCCGGCGCAATGGTGGGCGGTGGGCATAGCCGCGCTGGCAGTACTCATTCTCACGATCAGTTACGGCAGCCTGCCCTGGATCGCCCTGATCCTGGCGTTCTCCTGGGCGACATACGGATTTATCAAGCGCTATGTGGGCTGGGGTGCGATCGAGAGCACGGCGGTCGAGACAGGAGTGCTGACTCCGGTGGCTCTGGCCGTGATGGCTGTTCTACTGCTGCATGGCACATCAGTGTTCTTCGCCGATGGCCTGTCGACCAGCCTGCTGCTCATGCTGGCCGGCCCGATCACGACAATTCCGTTGCTGTTCTTCACCGGAGCTGCCACGCGCGTGCCGTTCAGCACGCTGGGCCTGCTGCAGTACATCACCCCGATCGGCCTGTTCATCGTCGGTGTCGCCTTCTTCGGCGAGGAGATGTCCTCGACCCGATGGGTCGGGTTCGCGCTCATCTGGGTAGCGCTGATCGTGTTCACGATCGACGCGCGACGTCACATGCGGGCCACATCGCTCGCCGACGCCCAGTTGCTTCCCGAGGAGTGATCAGCCCGTGCGATCGACCACGTAATCGCACAGCAGCTCGAGTGCATCGCGTGCGGAATTCTCCGGCAGCTCATGCAGGCAGGCGCGTGCCCTATCGGCCCAGTCGCGTGCCTGCTGACGAGCTTCGCCGAGCGCTGAGTGCGAGCGCAGCAGTGCGAGAGCCTCGGCATGCTCGGCGGGATCCGGCAGCGGCCGGGAGAGAAGCTCGCGAAGTCGTGCATCGGCCGCATCAGTGCCCTGCAGGGCGATCAGACCGGCGAGGGTCTGCACGCCCTCCTTCAGGTCAGTTCCGGGAGTCTTGCCCGACTGCTCGGACTCGGACGTGATGTCGACGAGGTCGTCAGCAAGCTGGAAGGCAATGCCGATGGCCTCGCCGAATGCGGTGAGCGTGCGGATCGTGTCGTCGGAAGCACCAGCCATCAGGCCGCCGTACCAGCCACTCGCGGCGATCAGTGAGCCTGTCTTGTCGGCCAGGACCTCGAGGTGATGGGCCACGGCATCCTCGCCGGGCTTCGGCCCCACGGTCTCCTTGATCTGCCCGATGCACAGACGCTCGAAGGTGACTGCCTGGATGCGCACGGCCTCCGGGCCGAGATCGGCCAGGATGCCCGAGACTCGGGCGAAGAGGAAGTCGCCGCTGAGGATCGCAACTGAGTTATCCCAGCGAGCATTCGCGGACGCGGCACCGCGGCGCAGCATCGCTTCATCCATGACGTCGTCGTGATACAGCGTGGCCAGATGGGTGAGCTCGACGACAACTCCGGCCTTGATGACGTCGTCATTGACTCCGCCGCCGAACTGGGCAGAGAGGAGGACGAGCAGCGGGCGGAAGCGCTTGCCGCCTGCCTCGACCAGATGACGCGACACCTCGGTGACGAAGGAGTAGTCACTCGCGATCGCCTCGCGGATGCCCGATTCGATATCGGCCAGCCCGGCCGAGAGCTCTGCCTCGAGGACAGAGTCCGGCGTGGAGAAGCCGTTGTGGGAATCGGTCATGAAAGCACGGTACTACCGCAGGAACAGGCCCGCATTGTCGACCAAGTCCAGCAGCGGCTGCGGCAGGATGCCGAGGACGACGGTGACGGTCGCGCCTGCAGCGATCACGATGGTGGTGAAGGCCGAGGGCACGACGACCGAGGCAGTGCTTTCCGTGGGCTCTGAGAAGAACATGATGACGATGACTCGGGCATAGAAGAACGCCGACACCACGGAGGCCACCACGGCCACGATCACGAGCCAGGTGGCGCCTGAGTCGATGGCCGCGGCGAACACGCCGAACTTGCCGATGAAGCCGCTGGTGAGCGGAATGCCGGCGAAGGAGAGCATGAACAGAGCGACCACAGTGGCGACAACCGGGGACTTCTTGCCCAGGCCCGCCCACTTCGACAGATGCGTGGCCTCGCCCGAGGAATCGCGCACGACCGAGATCACCGCGAAGGCGCCGATTGTCGTGAATCCGTAGGCGACGAGATAGAACAGCACGCTGGAGAGTCCGGCGCCGCTCGTGGCGATCACACCCACCATGATGAAGCCGGCCTGCGCCACCGAGGAGTACGCGAGCATGCGCTTGATATCGCTCTGGGTAACCGCGATGACCGAGCCGACCACCATGGTGAGAATCGCGACGATCCACATCATCGGCACCCAGTCCCAGCGCAGGCCGCCGAAGGCGACGTAGAGCACGCGAAGAAGTGCACCGAAGGCAGCGATCTTCACCGTGGTCGACATGAAGGCAGTCACCGCGGTCGGCGCACCCTGGTAGGCGTCGGGGGTCCACTGATGGAACGGCACGGCCGCGACCTTGAACAGCAGGCCGACGAGGATCATCGCCACCCCGATCAGCAGCAGCGCATTCTGGCTCGGCTTTGCCGAGATCGCGTCGGCGATCGATGCGAAGTTCACCGAGCCGGCGTAGCCGTAAATCAGCGCCGAGCCATAGAGGAAGAAGGCTGACGAGAAGGCGCCCAGCAGGAAGTACTTGAGCGAGGCTTCCTGCGAGAGGAGCCGACGACGACGTGCCATGCCCACGAGCAGGTACAGCGGCAGAGACATGACCTCGAGGGCCACGAACATCAGCAGGAGGTCATTCGCCGAGACGAACAGCAGCATGCCCGCGACGGAGAAGAGGAACAGCGGCCAGACCTCGGTCTGGAAGTAGCCACGCGCGGTGAACTGCTTTTCATCTTCCGAGCCCGGCAGCGCTGAGGCGCGTGCAGCGAAGGCATCGCCCGAGGGATCGACCAGGCGCTCGGCCATCAGCATCGCACCGAGGGCCGCGAGCACCAAGATCGCGCCCTGCATGACGAGTGCCGGACCGTCGATGGCGATCGAGCCCGAGGCCGTGATGATGCGCATGCCCGAGAGCGTGACGACATCGACGAAGGCCGCGATGAGTGCGCCGAAGACCAGCACCAGCTGCACTGGTCGGCGGGCACCCTTGGGCAAGAACGCCTCGACGAGAACCGACACGACGGCAACGCCCAGCAGGATCAGGATCGGGGCAATGGCGCTGTAGTCGACCGAGGGCAGGTCGAACACGGCCTTGTCGGCCAGCACTACGGGATTCACTGGCCGTTCCCTTCAACGGAGGCACTAGGCACGGTGGGGGCAGGGTTGCTCGCGCCGATCGTGGTCATCACGCGATCGACCGCGGGATTGATGACATTGAGCAGCGGAGCCGGGAAGAACCCGAGCACGATGGTCAGGGCGGCAATGGGCACCAGGGCGGTGATCTCGCGACCGCCGAGGTCCTTCATGCCGGCCAGGCCGTCGGCCAGCGGGCCGGTCATCGACTTCTGGTAGACGCGCAGCACGTATGCCGCGGTGATCACGATGCCGAAGGTCGCAATCGCGCCCACCCACATGTAGCGCTGGAAGGAGCCCAGCAGCACCATGAACTCGCCGATGAACGACACCAGGCCCGGCAGGGCGAGCGAGGAGAGCGCGGCAATGAGGAAGAAGCCGGCGAGCACCGGAGCCACCTTGTTGACGCCCGAGTAGTCGGAGAGCAGTGCGGAGTTCTTGTGACGCTGCATGAGGAAGCCTGCGGTCAGGAACAGTGCGGCGGTCGAGAGGCCGTGAGCGACCATGTAGACGACCGAGCCGGTCTGGCCGATGCTCGTGAAGACGAAGATGCCCAGGGCGATGAAGCCGAAGTGCGACATCGACGAGTAGGCGAACAGTCGCTTCATGTCGTTCTGGCCGAGTGCCACGTAGGCGCCGTAGAAGATGCCGATCAGCGCCATGCCGATGACGATCGGGGCGTAGAAGGACGCAGCGTCGGGGAAGATCGGCAGGCAGTAGCGCAGCATGCCGAAGGTGCCGACCTTGTCGAGCACGCCGATGAGCAGCACGGCAGTGCCGGGCTTGGACTGCGCAGCGGCGTCGGGCAGCCACGTGTGGAAGGGCCACAGCGGGGCCTTGACCGCGAAGGCGAAGAAGAAGCCCAGGAAGAGCAGCTTCTGCGCGAACGGGTCGATATCGAGGCCGACCAGCGACGCATAGTCGAAGGTGCCGTGACCGGTGAGCTGCGCGGAGACGACATACAGGCCGATGAGCGAGGCCAGCATGAACAGGCCGCCCACGAGCGAGTACAGCAGGAACTTGACCGCGGCGTAGGAGCGCTGCGGGCCGCCGTAACGGCCGATCATGAAGTAGACCGGGATCAGCATCGCCTCGAAGAACACGTAGAACAGGAAGACGTCGGTGGCGGCGAACACGCCGATCATCAAGGTCTCGAGCACGAGGATCAGGGCGAAGTAGCCCTTCACGCTGCCGCGCTCGTTATCGGCGTCCTTCCAGCCGGCCAGGATCACGATCGGCACCAGGGTGGTCGCCAGCGCGACAAGCACCAGGCCGATGCCGTCGACACCAACGGCGTACGAGATTCCGAAGGACGGAATCCAGGACTGCTGCTCGACGAACTGGAACTGCGCGGTGGAGTCGGCCTGGAACTGCAGAGCCATGGCAACAGTGAGCACGAGGGTGATGAACGCGAAGGCGAGCGCGACCTGCTTGGCCAGGAGGGCCTTGGCCTTCGGAAGCAGCACCACGACGATGCTTCCGACGAGAGGCACCACTCCGAGGAGGGTCAGCCAGGGAAAGGAGCTCATTACAGCCTCACCAACACCAGGGCGAGGACGACGATCACGGCGCCACCCACCATCGACAACGCGTAGGAACGTGCAAAACCACTCTGGTACTTGCGCATCCGACCGGACGCGCCGCCGACGAAGGCCGCCGTGCCGTTCACGAAACCGTCGACCGCACGGGCATCGAACCAGTTGAGGATGCGGGCCAGGTGGTACGACGGGCGCACGACGAGAGCGTCATTGACCGCATCGCCGTAGAGATCCTGGCGCGCAGCCCGCGTGAGCCACGAGCCGCGCGGTGCCTCGACGGGCACGGCACGGCGGGCGTACATGACCCAGCCGATGATCGCTCCCACGATGACCGTGGTCAGCGTGATCGCGATGATGACGGCCTCGGGCAGCGCAGTCTCGGCCTCGGTCAGGCCCAGCACGGGCTCGAGCCAGGTCTTGATGTTGCCCCAGAAGAGCAGCGCGAGGCCGAGGAAGGTCGAGCCGATGGCCAAGATGATCAGCGGGATGGTCATCACCTTGGGCGACTCGTGCGGATGCGCGTCGTCCTCCCAGCGAGCCTTGCCGAAGAAGGTCATCGCGACCATGCGGGTCATGTAGAAGCCGGTAATGCCCGCAGCGATGATCGTGAGCACGCCGATGAGGGTGCTCTTCTCGAAGGCCGCGTGAACGATGGAGTCCTTCGACCAGTAGCCGGCGAACGGCGGGATGCCGATGATCGCCAGGTAGCCGGCCATGAAGGTCACGAAGGTGATGCCCATGGCTCCGCGAAGTGCGCCGTAGCGGCGCATGTTCACGTTGTCGTTCATGCCGTGCATGACCGAACCCGCGCCGAGGAATAGGCCGGCCTTGAACACGCCGTGGGTGAGCAGGTGGAAGATGGCAAACACGTAGCCGATCGGGCCGAGACCGACCGCGAGCACCATGTAGCCGATCTGGCTCATGGTCGAACCGGCAAGCGATTTCTTGATGTCGTCCTTGGCCGAGCCGATCGTGGCACCCATGAAGATGGTGATGAGGCCGACGATGATCACCGCCGTGGCCGCCCACACTGCGCGATCGAAGATCGCATTGCTGCGAGCGATCAGGTACACGCCCGCGGTGACCATGGTGGCGGCGTGGATGAGTGCCGAGACAGGAGTCGGGCCTTCCATGGCGTCAAGCAGCCAGGCCTGCAGCGGGAACTGCGCCGACTTTCCGCAGGCAGCCAGCAGGAGCAGCAGGCCGATGGCGGTGAGGGTGCCCTCGCTCGCCTGGCTCGCGCTGCCGAAGACATCGGAGAACGTGACAGAGCCGAAGGTGACGAACATGAGCATGATCGCGAGGCTCAGGCCGACGTCGCCGACACGGTTGATGACGAAGGCCTTCTTCGCAGCGGCTGCAGCGGAGGGCTTGAACTGCCAGAAGCCGATGAGCAGGTACGAGGCCAGGCCCACGCCCTCCCAGCCCACGTACAGCAGCAGGAAGTTGTTCGCCAGGACCAGGATCAGCATCGCGGCCACGAACAGATTCAGGTAGCCGAAGAACTTCCGCTTGTCCTTGTCGTGCGACATGTAGCCGAGCGAGTAGATGTGGATCAGCGTGCCGACGATGGTGATCAGCAGGACGAAGACCATCGAGAGCTGATCGAGCTGGAAGGCCAGGTCGACCTGGAATCCGCCGGCGAACACCCATGAGTAGAGGGATTCGCCGATCGCGCGACTCTCGGAGGGAAGTGCCATCAGCTTGACCAGCATGATGATGGCGATCACGGCAGCGGTGCCGACAGTCAGCACGCCGAGGTACGGACCCCACTTATTGGTGCGGCGGCCGCCGAGGAGCAGCACGGCTGCACCGAAGAGCGGCAGGCCGATGAGCAGGGCGATCAGGGTGAACACGCCCGTAGCCGGGGTGACCTCCTGAAGCGCCGCAGAGCTCAGGACGAGAGGGCTCATCGACGTGCCTCCACGTTCGTCACGATGGTGTCCATTCCGTTATCCGTCACAGTCCTAGTACTTGAGCAGGTTCGGCTCGTCGATCGAGACCGAGCGACGCGTGCGGAAGATCTGCACGATGATCGCCAGGCCGACCACGACCTCGGAGGCGGCAACGACCATCACGAAGAAGGCCACCACCTGCCCGTCGAGATTGCCGTTGATCTTGGAGAAGGCCACGAAGGCCAGGTTCGCGGCATTGAGCATCAGCTCGACGCACATGAAGACGACGATGGCGTTGCGGCGTACGAGGACGCCGATGGCGCCGATGCTGAACAGCACCGCCGACAGGATCACGTAGTTCGCCGGGTTCATGACTGGCTCCCCTTCTCGATGCTCTCGACCTCGTCGATGTCCATGTGGTCGACAGGACGCACATCGCCGCGGGCCTTGAGCGGGCCGGGGATCGAGATGTCGCTGACCGAGCCATCAGGCAGGAGCGCAGGAGTGTCGACCGCGTTGTGGCGGGCGTACACGCCGGGAGACGGCAGGTTGCCGGGATGCGTATCCCCGGCAAAGCGCGCCTTCGACAGCTCGGTCTGCGTGGGCTTGGGCAGCCAGCGCTCGCGATGGGCGAGCACCATCGCGCCGAGCGCGGCAGTGATGAGCAGTGCGGAGGTAACCTCGAACGGAATCAGGTACGTGGTGAAGATCAGGTGCGCGATGCCCTGGACATTGCCGCCGTCGGCACTGTTCGCCGCGTCGAGACTGCCCGGGCCGACATCGGTCATCGAGCTGCCGATGCCCCAGATGAGCAGGATCGCCAGGCCGAGACCGAGGAGGATCGCCGCGATGCGCTGGCCCTTGATGGTCTCGATGAGCGAGTCGGAGGAATCGACGCCGACCACCATGAGCACGAAGAGGAAGAGCATCATCACCGCGCCGGTGTAGACCACGATCTGCACCATGCCCAGGAACGGCGCCTGGTTCGACACGTAGAGAACTGCGAGGCTGATCATGGTCAGCGCCATCCACAGCGCGCTGTGCACGGCCTTCTTGGAGAAGATGAGGCCGAGAGCGCCGAGGACTGCGAAGAAACCGCAGATCCAGAAGACGATGGTCTCGCCCTGATTCACTGCCGTGCTCATGAGCTCACCACCGTCTGCTCGGGTGCTGCACCCTTGACCTTGTTCGCGTAGTAGTCCTGCTCGGTCGTGCCCGGAACCATCGCATGCGGCGGGGCCACCATGCCCGACAGCAGCGGTGCCAGGAGATCCTTCTTCTCGTAGATGAGATCGGCACGATTGTCGTCGGCAAGCTCGAACTCATTGGTCATCGTGAGTGCTCGGGTCGGGCACGCCTCGATGCACAGTCCGCAGAAGATGCAGCGCAGGTAATTGATCTGGTACACGCGGCCATAGCGCTCTCCCGGGGAGAAGCGCTCCTGCTCGGTGTTGCCCGCACCCTCGACGAAGATGGCGTCAGCCGGGCACGCCCAGGCGCACAGCTCGCAGCCGACGCACTTCTCGAGGCCGTCGGCCCAGCGGTTGAGCTGGTGACGACCGTGGAAGCGGGGCTTCGGCGGGTACTTCGATGCATCCTCTGGGTACTGCTCCGTGACCACCTTCTTGAACATCGTGATGAAGGTGACCCCGAAGCCGCGCACGGCCTGGGGCAGCTCAGCCATCGGGATTCTCCTGCTCGCTCGTCACTGCTTCGGTTTCGCTGCGGGGAGCCACGATCGTGGTGCTCGCCGCCATCGAACGACGGGTGGTGATCGTGAAGTCCTGGCCCGGCATCGGCGGGACGGGGAATCCGCCTGCCGCCGCATCGGTCACGATCAGGGCCTCGGCTGCTGCGGCCTCGTCGAGTGCCGCCTGCTTGCGATCGGACTTCGCCTGGAAGGCCCACGAGATGATCAGCAGCAGGACGATGACTGCGGCGCCCACCAGGAGCAGGCTCTGATTGCTGAAGTCGACATCGTTGCGCAGTGCACGCGCAGTCGCGACGATGAGGATCCAGGCGATCGACACGGGAATGAGCAGTTTCCAGCCGAACTTCATGAACTGGTCGTAGCGCAGGCGTGGAAGCGTGCCGCGCAGCCAGATGAACACGAAGATGAAGATCTGCACCTTGAGCAGCCACCACAGCATGGGCCACCAGCCCTGGTTGGCGCCGTCCCACAGCGACAGCGGCCACGGGGCCATCCAGCCACCGAGGAAGAGTGTCGTGGCCAGTGCCGACACGGTGACCATGTTGATGTACTCGGCGAGGAAGAACAGCGCGAACTTCAGCGAGGAGTACTCGGTGTGGAAGCCGCCGACGAGCTCGCCTTCGGCCTCGGGGAGGTCGAAGGGAGCACGGTTGGTCTCGCCGACCATCGCGGTGACATAGATAAGGAAGGACGGCAGCAGGATCACGCCGAACCACACGGTCGCCTGTGCCGAGACGATCTCGGAGGTCGACATCGAGCCGGCGTAGAGGAAGACGGCGACGAATGACAGACCCATGGCGATCTCATAGGAGATCATCTGGGCGCTCGAGCGGAGGCCGCCGAGCAGCGGGTAAGTCGAGCCCGAGGACCAGCCGGCGAGCACGATGCCGTAGATGCCGATCGAGGCGATCGCGAGCACGTAGAGCACCGAGACCGGGAAGTCGGTGAGCTGCAGCGGAGTCTCGACGCCGAAGATGGAGACGGTCGGGCCGAAGGGGATGACGGCGAAGGCCAGGAACGCCATGGTCGCCGAGATGACCGGCGCGATCCAGTAGACCGCAAGGTGCGCGGTCTTGGGGATGATCTCCTCCTTGAGCGCGAGCTTGATGCCGTCCATCAGCGACTGCAGCAGGCCCTGCGGGCCGACGCGGTTCGGGCCGATGCGGTTCTGCATGCGCGAGACGACGCGACGCTCCCACCAGATGGTGAACAGAGTGAGCAGCACGAGGATCACGAAGATCGCGACGACCTTCAGGATCACCAGCCACCATGGGTCAACGCCGAAGACGCCGAACTGCGAGTTGGTCATGCCGCACCTCCTGCGCGCAGTGAGACCTGGTCGCCGTAGCCGGCGCCGAGATCGCGGGCGACCACGCAGCCGGCCGAGTTCATCGGCAGGACAACAGCGTTGTCGACGACAGTGCCGACCTCGAGCGGAAGCGTGATCGCACCCGTCGGGCCGGAGACAGTGACCTCGGCAGGAGTGCCGAGTGACGCAGCGGTTGCAGCGGAGACGACGGCAGCAGCCGGACGCGCGGTGGCGGCCAGGTGCGGCTCATCGTCTTGCATGGATCCCGCATCGAGCAGGTAGCGCCAGGTAGCCAGCGCGACTGCGTCGGTACCTGCCGAGGGCGCCACCGACGGTGCGGCCTCGCGCGCACCGTGCCACGCGCCGAGGGACGCCATCTGAGTGCGCAGCGCGGGAACGTCGGAGGCTCCGACATTCGCGCCGAGGCTCTGGGCGAGCAGGCCGAGGA
>JBEGLG010000206.1:0-3089 GCA_041183645.1 Actinomycetota bacterium
CTGATCGGCTCTGTGATCGGTACGACCGGCGAGGCAGCGCGACAGCGATACGGGTCGAAGGTGGTGTCGTAGCGCCTTACTTCAGGACATGGCGGGAGATGCCGCGGCACTCGCAGCGGCGGCGCCGCTGGGAGCCGCTGCGGTGACCTTCAGTGGCACGAAGGTGCGCACCCGCACCGGCTCGGGCAGCGGGGTCAGCCCGAAGGTCTCCAGGGAGCCCTGACCGGCCAGGCGCACCAGGAACTGGGCGCTCGAGAGCGGCAATGGATCCTTGCCGTCTTCGCAGACCATCATGTGAGCGATGCCGAGAATCGGCCAGCCGATCATCTCCTGGCCGTCGGCGAGGACAACCTTGGCAGCAGCCGCATCGAAGTTCTCGGGAACGGGGGTGCCGCCCACTGCGGGCGTGGCCACCATGTTGCCCTTGGCGTCAGTAGTGACGGTAAGCGCACCCACGCCGACCTTGAGCAGCTGCGTGTCATCGACACTGATGGTCGTGCCATTGATATCAACGCTTGCCATCGGCAGTGCTGCATTGACTGCCTGCACCGCGGGAAGAACGGCGACAGCGCCATCGGTCGCAGTGAGCTCGGTGATGAGATCGGCGGTGGTCGGAAACTTCGTGCCAACACTGAGAGTGTCAACGGTGCCCGCAGTCCACGAGTCGGCTGCAGTCTTGCCGAGGTAGGCAGTCATGGCGTTCACCGCGCCGCTCGGATGATCGAGTGACATCACGGTGATGTCGGTGATGCCGGTCAAATCGATGCCGGGATTCGCGTCAGCAATGACCGGATCGGTCCAGCTGGTGATCGAGCCATCGAGAATTCCGGCCAGGGCCTTGGGCGTGAGCACCAGGCCCTCGAGACCGACAACATTGAGGGCCAGCACGACGGGATATCCGAAGACCGGCACGATGATCGAGCCCGAGGGGCAGGTCTTCTCGAAGGCCGCGACCTGATCGGCGGTAGGCGCCATCTCGGTGATGGTCAGACCGGCCGGATCGCCGGCCGGAACCTCGACCAGGCTCTGGTCGGGGCAGGTGCCCGAGAGGGTCGCATTGACGGCGTCACTGGCACCGGCAAAGTCCTCGGGGAGGCTGACGTTCTGCGCACCCGTCTGGCAGGTGATGTTGGCCTCGGCCTGGGCCGCGAGCACATCCGGCGGAAGGGGCGGGGTGCAGGCACTGAGGAGAAGAGCAGCGCCTGCAGCAGCACAAGCGGCGAGGACGATGCCCCGGGTTGACTTCTTGTTCCGGGACATCGTCCTCACCTTTGCTCGAGCTGTTAGAGAGATTCAGTTGTGGTGAAGCGAGGTGCTACTACTGGATGTGCGAAACCTGGGTCTTCGCGGTGGCGAGGACCTTGCCGCCGACCGGCACGTAGCCGAGCGAGGCTGCACGCGACGGGCCGCACTTCTGCAGGACGTAATCCTGGAACTGGCGGACGCCCAGGCCGTTCGGGCCCTTGCCGTCGGTGCGCACGAGTGCGTAGCTGAAGATGCCCAGCGGGTAGGCGCCCGGAACGTTCACGTTGTAGTTCAGCGTGATGAGTCCGTTGGTGCCGACGTTGGTCTGGTTGGCCAGGTTCTTCGCAGCAGAGGCAGCGGACGGAGCAATGAACTCACCGTTCGCGTTCTGGATGCGAGCAACCGGGTAGCCCTTGGCATCGCTGTAGTCGACGTAGCCGATCGAGCCAGCGGTGGCGTTGATCAGCGACATGACGGTGGCGTTGTCCTTGCCGGTCTGCGAGGAGGCCAGCGGGACGGAGCCCGGGAACGCGGTGTCGAACGAATCCTGCACCTTGGCGAAGATGGACGGAGCCCATGCGTTCAGGTACTGGAGGGTGTTGTTCGTGGTGCCCGAGTTGCCGGAGCGGTACACGACGGTGATCGGCGTGGCCGGGATCGACTTTGCGATACGCGGGTTGGAGGCCAGGATCTCCTTGTCGTTCCAGCTCTTGATGACGCCGCCCATGATCTTTGCGAGGGTCGTCTGCTTGAGCTGGATCGAGGAGCCGAGGGTCTTGCCCGTCGTGGTGCTCTTCAGGTTGATCGGGAAGGCAATGGCGCCACCGATGTTGGGGATGTACTCCCAGCCGAAGGTCGGCTCACCGGAGGCGTACTTGGAGTCGGTCTGGGCGTAGACGAAGGTGCCCTTGGTGAAGTTCGACTTGCCGGTACCCGAGCCGGTCGAGGTGTACTGGATCGAGAAATCGCTCTGCGATGCGTTGAAGTCAGCAGCGCACTGCGAGATGAAGGGGTACGGGAACGACGCGCCGCCACCGCTGATGGTGTTGGCCGCGTGTGCGGGTGCTGCGATGGCAACGGTGGAAGCCGCGATTGCGACACCGGCCAGAAGTGCGAGTGAACGACGCACGAGATTCTCCTTTAGTGGATTAAGGCTTACGGGGATGAAGTTATGGACCTCAGGTAACGCGTCTTCGTCACTTGTCTTGCGCTGCATCAACACTTAGATGAACAGTGCATGGACAGGTGAACGGACGATTAACCGAAGCGCCCGTTGACGTAGTCGAGGGTGCGCTGATCCTGCGGATTGCCGAAGATCTCGGTGGTCGGGCCCTGCTCGACGATGTGGCCCGGCTCATTCTCGGCCGCCAGGAAGAAGGCGGTGTTGTCGGCGACGCGCACGGCCTGCTGCATGTTGTGCGTGACGATCACGATGGTGATGTCCTTCGACAGCTGGCGGATGGTCTCCTCGATCTTCAGGGTCGAGGCGGGGTCAAGTGCTGAGCACGGCTCATCCATCAGCAGCACGTGCGGGTTGACCGCGAGTGCGCGCGCAATAACCAGACGCTGCTGCTGGCCGCCCGAGAGAGCACCGGCCTCCGAGTTGAGGCGATCCTTCACCTCGTTCCACAGACCGGCTGCAGTGAGAGTCTCCTCGACAATCTGGTCATGGTTCTCGCGCTTCATACCCGAGAGCTTCAGGCCCGAGAGCACATTGCCGCGGATAGTCATGCTGGGGAACGGATTCGGCTTCTGGAAGACCATGCCGATCTTGAGGCGGATGTGCACCGGATCGACCTCGGGGGCGTAGATGTCGCTGCCCTCGTAGTGGATCTCGCCCGACA
>JBEGLG010000207.1:0-25160 GCA_041183645.1 Actinomycetota bacterium
TCCGAGCTCACGGTGTCGATGGTCGAGAAGGCCATCAGTCGCGTGCGCAAGCAGATCGATTCCGAGACTGTCGAGCGACTCGAGGTGGCCGCCGAGACTCTCGACGACGCCCTGCGCGAGGAGGCCCTGGCCCTGGGGGGTCCGACTCAGCTGACGACCTTGCCCAAGAGCGTGCTACTGGCCCTGACCATGGTTCGTGATGCGTGCAACAACGCGATGAGCGAACTCGCCGCCGATCGCGATAAGGAGCTCTCCGCGATGGCGGCACGTCAGCAGGCGCGAGGTGCTCTCGAGGATGTTCACGATGTCGCCGGCTCACTGCTCATCGCCGGCGAGCACGATGTCGTGTGGCTCGATCCGGGCGAGAATCGCGCGCCGATGCTCAAGCTCGCTCCACTGTCGGTTTCCGGACTGCTGCGCGAGGCACTGTTCAACAAGACTCCCGTCGTTCTCACCAGTGCGACACTGACCGTCGGCGGGGGATTCGAGTCGCTCGTGGGCTCCCTTGGCCTCTCGGAGTCGCCGGTGGTGACCATGGATGTCGGCTCTCCCTTCGATCATGCGAAGCAGGGAATCCTGTACGTGGCGAAGGATCTGCCGGCGCCCGGCCGCGAGGGCATCGCGATGGAAGCCCTCGATGAGCTCGCTGAGCTGATCGAGGCAGCCGGCGGTCGCACTCTCGCGCTCTTCTCGAGCTGGCGCGGTGTCGAGCGAGCCGCCGAGTACCTGCGGGTGCGCCTGGATGCCGCGAAGTTCCCGGTGCTGGTGCAGCGCAAGGGTGATTCGGTGGGCACCCTGGTCGACAAGTTCGCGAGCGATGCGTCGAGCACGCTGCTCGGCACCGTGTCGCTCTGGCAGGGAGTCGACGTACCCGGCGAAGCCTGCATTCAGGTCGTGATCGATCGCATTCCGTTCCCGCGACCTGATGATCCGTTGCTGAGCGCACGGCAGCGTGCGGTCGACGAGGCCGGCGGCTCGGGTTTTCGTGCGATCGCCGTGCCCAAGGCAGGCCTACTGCTGGCGCAGGGTGCGGGCCGACTCATCCGCGGCCCGGAGGACAGGGGAGTCGTGGCGATCCTCGACTCTCGTCTGGCCACGGCGGCCTATGGCCGCGCGCTGCGCGCGAGCCTGCCGCCGTTCTGGTACACCACGGATCGACCCACGGTCGTGAGTGCACTCACGCGACTGCGCGATGAACTCGATGGCGTGAACTAGAGCTTGCGCAGCACCGTGACGACCTTGCCCATGATCGTGGCGTTGTCGCCCAGGATCGGGGCATAGGCCGGGTTGTGCGGCATCAGCCACACGTGGCCATCGCGACGCTTGAAGGTCTTGACCGTGGCCTCGTTATCGAGCAGGGCAGCCACGATGTCGCCGTTGTCGCAGGTGCTCTGCTGACGCACGACAACCCAGTCGCCATCGCAGATCGCCGCATCGACCATGGAGTCGCCGACGACCTTGAGCATGAAGAGCTCACCGGTGCCGACAAGGTCGCGCGGTAACGGGAAGACGTCTTCGACCATCTCCTCGGCCAGGATCGGCCCGCCGGCAGCGATGCGGCCGACAAGCGGCACATTGACGGACTCGCCTGCTGAGTGGATCTCGCGGCTATCGGTTACGGACTTGACCACGGAGGGGGTGATCTCGGGGCCGTCGGCGACCACGAGGGCACGCGGGCGGTTGGGGTCGCGCCGCAGGTAGCCCATGCGCTCGAGGGTCACCAACTGGTGGGCGACGCTGCTCGAGGAGGTGAGGCCAACCCCCTGGCCGATCTCGCGGACGCTCGGCGGGTAGCCGCGCTCATCGACCGTGGTGCGGATCATCTCGAGAATGGCGCGCTGGCGGGTGGTCAGGCCGCTGTCATCGGCAGGCCCATCGGGGAATTCGCTCACGCTGGCCAGGGGAGTGCCGTCGGCCTTCTTCTTCGGTGCCATGGGTGCTGCCTCTCGATCGATCCTGCGCCTGTGTGCCGGGGGATCCGGGCTCGAGAACGATGCCCCGAACCGATGTCAGACCCCGCTGGCAGCCTGCGGCCATGACCAGAACGGTAGTGGCTTCCACGAGAAAGATCAAACACATGTTCGAATGTCGGCTGGACGTGTCGCCGAAATCGTGCTACACATCGCACATGCGTTCGATCGAACACACGTTCGATACTCCCCCGAAAGGAACTGAGATGGCCCTCGCAACCGCACTTCCCCGCACTGCTCGCCCGGTTCGCGCTGCTCAGTCGGCACGCTCGACTCGCGGCTCCCGCCAGCCCATCCGCCTGACCGCCCGTGGGCGCGCTGCCGTGTTCTTCCTGCTGTCCGTCATCACCTTGCTGCTCATCCTGATCGCGGCAGGCGGGTCCTCCGCCGATGCCTCGGCCACGGCCGGTGGCCCGGCGACCGCCAGCGTGGTCGTCCAGGCCGGGGATTCCCTCTGGAGTATCGCGAAGTCGTTGCAGCCCAACGGTGATCCGCGTTCGATGATGCAGACCCTGGTCGAGCTCAACGGGCTCAATGGCGGGTCACTCGTCCCCGGCCAGGCCCTGATCGTCCCGATCGGCTCCTGAGACCCGGCGCGACGCGCCGAAAAATGAGCCTTGCGTTCCCCTGGTATTAGCAGTACGTTCCTACCCCTAGATGTAGTAGTTGCAGCCATGTGATTTGTCCACAGGTTGTGGTTATTGGGTCACAGGCTTTCCACAGGGAATCCCCAGATTCACCCACAGAAAGCCCGTAGTGGCCTCACGGATGTGACAGAAGTGAAGCTTTGGGAAGGGAGGTACACCGAATGCGATGCCCGTTCTGCCGCGAAGACGACTCACGAGTCGTGGATTCGCGCACGGTCGATGATGGCGCAGCCATTCGCCGTCGTCGTGAGTGTGCCGCCTGCGGCCGCCGCTTCACCACCGCCGAGACCGCTCAGCTGCTGATTGCCAAGCGTTCCGGCGTCCTCGAGCCCTTCAGTCGCGCCAAGGTCGTCTCCGGCGTGCGGAAGGCCTGCCAGGGTCGCCCGGTCAGCGAAGACGATCTGGCCCTGCTCGCCCAGAAGGTCGAAGACGCCCTCCGCGCCACCGGCACCGCCGAGATCCCGGCGATGGAGGTTGGCCTGGCCATCCTCGGTCCGCTGCGCGAACTCGACGAGGTCGCCTACCTGCGCTTCGCCTCCGTGTACCGCTCCTTCGACACCCTCGATGACTTCGAGGCTGAAATCGCCCTGCTGCGTGCAGAGGGCGAGCCCACCGGACAAGAGCCCACCGAGCTCACGTCCACCCAGACTTCCCATTCCAGTAACCGCTCCTGAGGAAGAAAGGCACCACCCATGTCAGTTACCACCAGTGCTCCGGCTGCGTTCGTGCATAACACCCTGCGCAAGCCCGGTCTCGTCATGGAGCGGCTCTACACGACTCCCGGACAGCATCCCTACGACGGCGTGAACTGGGAGCGTCGCGACGTCGTCCAGACCAACTGGAAGACCGGCGACATCGTCTTCGAGCAGCGCGGCGTCGAGTTCCCCGACTTCTGGAGCGTCAACGCCTCCACGATCGTCACCACCAAGTACTTCCGCGGCGCCGTCGGCACCGAGGTCCGAGAGTGGAGCCTCAAGCAGCTGATCGACCGCGTGGTGCTCACCTACGTGAAGGCCGGCAAGGAGCACGGCTACTTCCGTACCGAGACCGATGCCGAGATCTTCGAGCACGAACTCACCTACATGCTGCTGCACCAGGTGTTCAGCTTCAACTCGCCCGTGTGGTTCAACGTGGGCACCACCGCGCCGCAGCAGGTCAGCGCCTGCTTCATCCTGTCGGTCGACGACACCATGGATTCCATCCTCAACTGGTACAAGGAAGAGGGCTTCATCTTCAAGGGCGGCTCCGGCGCCGGCCTCAACCTCTCGCGCATCCGCTCCAGCAAGGAGCTCCTGAAGTCCTCCGGCGGCACTGCCTCCGGCCCGGTCTCCTTCATGCGCGGTGCTGATGCCTCGGCCGGCACCATCAAGAGCGGCGGCGCCACGCGCCGTGCGGCCAAGATGGTCGTGCTCGATGTCGATCACCCCGATATCGAGGAGTTCATCGAGACCAAGGTCCGCGAGGAGGAGAAGATCCGCGTCCTCAAGGAGGCCGGCTTCGACATGGATCTCGGCGGCAAGGACATCACCTCCGTTCAGTACCAGAACGCGAACAACTCGGTGCGCGTCTCCGACCTGTTCATGCGCGCTGTCGAGAACGGCGATCCCTTCGGCCTGACCGCACGCACCGATGGTCGCGTGGTCGAGACCGTCGACGCCAAGGAGCTCTTCGCCAAGATGACCGAGGCGGCCTGGGCCTGCGCTGATCCGGGTATCCAGTACGACGACACCATCAACGACTGGCACACCAACCCCGAGACCGGCCGCATCAACGCGTCGAACCCGTGTTCCGAGTACATGAGCCTCGACAACTCCAGCTGCAACCTGGCCTCGCTCAACCTGCTCACCTTCCTCAAGGACGACGACACGTTCGATGCCGATCGCTTCGCCAAGGCGGTCGAGTTCGTCATCACCGCGATGGATATCTCGATTTCCTTCGCCGACTTCCCGACCGAGCCCATCGGCGACACCACCCGTCGCTACCGCCAGCTCGGCATCGGCTACGCCAACCTCGGCGCACTGCTGATGGCCACGGGCCTTCCCTACGACAGCGATGGCGGCCGTGCGTTCGCGGCAGCGATCACCAGCTTGATGACCGGCACTGCCTACAAGCGCAGCGCCGAGCTGGCCGGTGTCGTGGGTCCGTACGAGGGCTACGCCCGCAACATCGATGGCCACAAGCGCGTCATGCGCAAGCATGCGGCGGCCAACGACACCGTGCGCACCATCACCAGCCTCGACGGCGACGTCCAGAAGCTGGCGAACAAGGCGTGGGAAGAGTGCCTGAAGATCGGTGAGAAGAACGGCTGGCGTAACGCGCAGGCCTCGGTGCTCGCCCCGACCGGCACCATCGGCTTCATGATGGACTGCGATACCACCGGTATCGAGCCCGACTTCTCCCTGGTGAAGTTCAAGAAGCTCGTGGGCGGCGGCTCGATGCAGATCGTCAATCAGACGATTCCGCGCGCACTGCGCAAGGCCGGCTACACCGAGGAGACCGTCGAGGCCATCGTCGAGTACATCTCGGAGAACGGCCATGTCGTCGACGCCCCGGGTCTCAAGCCCGAGCACTACGCGATCTTCGATACCGCCATGGGCGTGCGCTCCATCACCCCGATGGGTCACGTGCGCATGATGGCCGCCGTGCAGCCGTTCATCTCCGGTGCGATCTCCAAGACCGTGAACATGCCGGAGTCGGCCACGGTCGAGGAAGTTGCCGAGATCTACTTCCAGGGCTGGAAGATGGGCATCAAGGCACTCGCGATCTACCGTGATAACTGCAAGGTTGGTCAGCCGCTGTCCGATGGCAAGGCTGCCAAGGTCGATGAGGTGGTCGACGCTGTTGCCTCGGCTATCGCCACCGGCCAGCCGATCCGCCGTCGCCTGCCGAAGTCGCGTCCGAGCCGCACCACCAGCTTCTCGGTGGCCGGTGCCGAGGGTTACATGACCGCAGGTGCCTACGAGGATGGCGCACTCGGCGAGGTGTTCCTGAAGCTGGGCAAGCAGGGCTCAACCCTGGCCGGCGTCATGGATGCCTTCTCGATCGCCATCAGCATCGCGCTGCAGTACGGCGTGCCGCTGGAGGCCTTCGTCTCGAAGTTCGTGAACATGCGCTTCGAGCCGGCGGGCATGACCGACGATGCGGATATCCGCATCTCGCAGTCGATCATGGATTACATCTTCCGTCGCCTGGCTCTCGATTACCTGCCGTACGACAAGCGCGAGGCACTGGGCATCTTCAGCGCCGATGAGCGTGCAGCAACCGTGGCCGGCTACGGAGCACCCGCAGCCATCGCCCCGGCCGCTGATCTCGATGTCGTCGTCGAGGATGCCGCAACCGAGGCCGAGGCCGAGGTCGCCGCACCCAAGGCAGCGCCGGTCGTCGCTCACTCGAGCGCCGAGCTGCTCGAGCAGATCACCGGCACTGCCTCCGATGCCCCGCTGTGCATGACCTGCGGCATCAAGATGCGCCCTGCAGGTTCCTGCTACGTCTGCGAGGGCTGCGGAAGCACCTCCGGCTGCAGCTAGTCAGTACCTGTGACGAAGGGCCACGGCATTAGCCGTGGCCCTTCGTTGTACCTCGGAGCGCCTATTTGTTGAAGCATCAACTATGTGGGATACTCGTGCCACAGACCAAGGAGAGTTCATGAGCCCCGAGTTCGATCCGTCCCTGCTCGGCATCGATGCCGCCAGCGCCGCCGCACTGTTCCATGAGGCGCATACCGCCTACTCCTTCACCGATCAGCCGGTGTCCGAGGCGCAACTGGCCGGAATCCTGCACCTACTGCGATGGGCCCCCACGGCTATCAACAGCGGTCCGCTGCGCGTGACCTTCGTGCGCTCGGCCGAGGCCAAGGCTCGCCTGCTGCCGATTGCCTCGTCCGGCAATCAGCAGAAGATCACCGAGGCGCCGGTGACGGCGATCCTCGCGGCCGACACCGACTTCCACGAGCACATCGAGCTGCTGGCCCCCGGGGCCATCGGCATGAAGTCTGGCTTCGACGATAGCTTCGAGAATCGCAATGGATTCGCTCGCTTCAATGCCTCGATCCAGGCCGGTTACTTCATCCTGGCCGTGCGTGCGATGGGCCTGGCCGCCGGGCCGATGGCCGGATTCAACAACGGAGGCGTCGACGAGGAGTTCTTCCCGAACTCTCCGCTGCGCTCGATCCTGCTCGTGAACATCGGCTATCCGAGCGCCGAGGCCTTCCGTGATCGCAGTGCTCGCCTGCCGCTCGAGACGGTGGTCGAGTACCTGTAGTCACCGCACGCACGCATACGTCAGGGGCGGCACCGGATCTCCGGTGCCGCCCCTGACTATCGTGCGAGATGTCCTAGGCGTTGCTGCCCGAGCTCACAGGAGCTGCGCCATGCTTGCCGCCCTGGTGGCCGTGGCCACCCTTGCCGCGCATGCCGCCCTGGCCATCATTGCCACCCTTGGCACCCATGACGTGCTCGCCGGTGACGACGAAGTTCGCGTCCAACTGCACGTGGGCCTTGGTGCCATCGGCCTTAGTCACGTGAGCCTCGTATACCGAGGTTCCGTTGCTTTCCTGGACCATCCGGTCGACGGTGGCTCCCGGGTACTTCGCCAGAACCGCGGCCTTCACCGAGTCGGCGGTTGCACCGGTCAGTGCGACCTCTGCTGCGTGGTCGCGCTTCCCGCCGTCAGGGCCGTGCGCGCCCTTCTGATGCGCATTCTCGCCCGCGACAGTGGAGGTCGTGGAGCCCGTGGAGCTATCCGCCGCATTGGCCATCGTCGAGCCGGCGATACCGGCGACCGCCATGGCAGCAAGTGCTGCGCCGGCGATCATGCCTGCGCGTGCCTTGTTGGTGATCCGCATGTCGTTCCCTTTCGTCGGTGTGGCTGACGTTCTGCCAGCTCTGTGGTGACACCACTGATACTGCGCGACCGAGATTCGACGAAGTTCCGTGTCGGGCAAAGTGCGGGTAAAGGATCAGGTCATTCGCGATCAGGTTCGCAGTAGCCTGCGCACATGAGGCATCTTCTGACCATCGGCTGTTCCCTGGGCGAGGGTCCCTCCTGGGATGCCACGACGTCGACCTGGCTCTTCGTCGACATCACTCAGGCGCTGGTTCACCGACTTGATCCGGTCTCGGGGGAGTTGACCTCATTCACCCCCGGAATGGAGTGCTCGGCGGTCGTGCCCACCGCATGCGGGCGCCTACTCCTGGTGGGCTTCGATCGGCTGCTGCTGTGCGACGCGAGCGGCGCGAACATTCACGATTTCGGTGCCCCGTTCGAGACCGATCCGCTGATCCGCATGAACGATGCGAAAGTCGATTCGCGTGGCAGGCTCTGGGCAGGCAGTCGTGACAAGGAGCGGGCGGGTCGTGCACGACTCTTCCGTATTGATGCCGAGGGAACATCGACGGTGATGAGGGAGGGAGTCAATGTGTCCAACGGAATCGGCTGGAGTCCTGACGACGCGACGATGTATTACATCGACTCGCTGACCTACTCCCTCCGTGCCTTCGATTTCGATCCGGTGGCGGGTGAGCTGGGTGCATCCCGCGAGCTGTGTTCCTTCGATCCGTCGACCGGGCTGCCCGATGGCCTCAGTGTCGACGAAGCCGGCATCATCTGGGTCGCGCACTTCGGCTCGGGGACGATCACCGGGCATACGCCTGCGGGAGAGCAGGTGGGAGTGCATCAGTTGCCCGTTCCGAATGTCACCAGCCTGGCGTTCGGCGGCGCTGAGGGCACCGAGGTCCTGGTGACCACCGCTCGCTACCGCATGGCCGAGGCGGAGATCGCAGGCTCACCCCGGTCGGGCGATCTCTTCATCGATGACTGGGGCGTGCGCGGAGTGCCGACCCATCCGTTCATCGTCGGATGAGTCTCGGGCGTGCATTGGAGCGCGCGAATGACGATGACACCGTTGTCAGTCCAGACACGCGGCCCGGATGTGACGTACGTCCCTGATATGCACGCGCTTGCAGCGCAAAGATGTCTAGACAACTACGACTAACCTCCCTCCACGGGCGGTGAGTCGTGGTGCACGACTTTCCCCGTGCGACCCGCTGCAGCATGGAGGACACATGGCCGACACCCGTTACGTCTACGACTTCTCCGAAGGCAGTCGTGAGCAGAAGGATCTCCTCGGCGGCAAGGGTGCGAACCTGGCCGAGATGACCAGGCTCGGCTTGCCGGTTCCTCCTGGGTTCACCATCACCACGCATGCCTGCCGCTGGTTTCTCTCGCACGACGCCGAGCCGCCGGAGCTACGCGTGCAGGTCACGGCCGCACTGCGTCGACTCGAGGATGCCCTCGATCGCCGACTCGGCGATCTCCATGACCCGCTGCTCGTCTCGGTGCGCTCGGGTGCGGTGTTCTCCATGCCGGGAATGATGGACACGATCTTGAACATCGGCCTCAATGATGCGTCCGTCAAGGGCCTCGCCGACGCCTCGGGGGATGAGCGCTTCGCCTGGGATTCCTATCGGCGACTGATCTCGATGTTCGGCCGCACGGTGATGAACATCGAGCCCTCGATCTTCGCCAATGCACTCGAGCAGGCGGTCGAGAAGGCAGGCGTGGCCTCCGAGAGCGAGCTCAGCGCGGAAGCCCTTCAGGAGCTCGTCGAGAACTACAAGACAGTGATCCGCGAGCACACCGGCCGTGAATTCCCGCAGCACCCGCGCGAGCAGCTCGACATGGCCGTCAAGGCCGTCTTCGAATCATGGAATGGCGATCGCGCCAAGCTCTACCGCCGTCGCGAGCGCATTCCCAACGACCTCGGCACTGCGGTGAACATCTGCGCGATGGTGTTCGGCAATCTCGGCGAGGATTCCGGCACCGGTGTCGCCTTCACCCGTGATCCCGCGACCGGCTCGCCCGGTCACTATGGCGACTACTTGCAGAATGCCCAGGGCGAGGATGTCGTCGCCGGCATTCGCAACACCCTGACCCTTGCTGATCTCGCCACGGTCAATCCCGCAGTGGCCACGCAGCTCGCGCAGACCATGCGCCGCCTCGAGACCCACTACCGCGATCTGTGCGATATCGAATTCACGGTCGAGCGCGGCAAGCTCTGGCTGCTGCAGACTCGCGTGGGCAAGCGCACGGCCGGTGCTGCGTTCCGCATCGCTACCCAGTTCCTCGACGAGGGCCTCATTACCGAGGACGAAGCCCTGATGCGCGTGTCGGGTCAGCAGCTCTCGCAGTTGCTGGTGCCCCAGCTTGCCGTGGGCACCGAGCGCATCCTGCTGACCAAGGGCATCCCGGCCTCGCCCGGTGCTGCCGTGGGTCAGGTGGTCTTCGATCCTCAGCGCGCGGTCGACTGGGTCGAGGAAGGGCGCACCGTCGTGCTCGTGCGCCGCGAGACGAATCCCGATGACCTCGCGGGCATAGTGGCCGCCGTGGGCATTCTCACCAGCCGCGGCGGCAAGACCAGTCACGCGGCAGTGGTGGCGCGCGGCATGGGCAAGCCTGCCGTCTGCGGGGCAGATCAGCTCATCGTCGACGAGTCGACGCATACGGCCGTCGTCCATCTCGCCGACGGTCAGCAGCTGGCCATCAACGAGGGTGACTTCATCTCGCTCGACGGTGCCTCCGGCGAGGTATTCCTGGGCGAGATACCGGTGTCGCCCTCGCCCGTCGTGCGCTACCTGCTCGAGGGCATGGAGGCCGTGCTTCCGACACTCGACGAGGACTCCGCGGCCATCGTCGCCTGCGTGGATCGCCTGCTGGCCCATGCCGACGACGTGCGCCGCCTGCGCGTGCGCACCAATGCCGACACTGCCGAGGATGCCGCCCGCGCGCGCCAGCTCGGCGCCGAGGGCATCGGCCTGTGCCGCACTGAGCACATGTTCCTCGGCGAGCGTCGCGAGCTCATCGAGCGCGTGATCCTCGCCGACAATGCTGCCGAGCGCGGCCTCGCGCTCGAAGCTCTCATGCCGCTGCAGCGCGGTGACTTCATTGAGCTGCTGACCGAGATGGACGGCCTTCCGGTCACGGTGCGCCTGCTCGATCCGCCGCTGCACGAGTTCCTTCCCGATCGGGCCGACCTCATGGTGCGCGTCGCCCTGGCCCAGGCTGCGGGCCAGGACACCGCCGCCGATGAGCGCCTGCTCGCGGCCGTGAATCGCCTCCACGAGTCGAATCCCATGCTGGGACTTCGTGGCGTGCGCCTGGGTCTGGTCGTGCCGGGCCTCTTCGCCCTGCAGGTGCGTGCACTCGCGGAAGCAGTCGTCGCGCGCACGCGTGACGGCGGAACGCCGATTGCCGAGATCATGATTCCGCTCGTGGGCTCGGCGCAGGAGCTCATCCTCATGCGCGAGGAGCTCGAGGGAGTGCTCGCCGAGGTGAGCCTGGAGACAGGCATCGAGCTTCACTTGCCGATCGGCACGATGATCGAGCTGCCGCGCGCAGCCCTCACCGCGCATCGCATCGCCGAGGTGGCCGACTTCTTCTCCTTCGGCACCAACGACCTGACCCAGACCACCTGGGGCTTCAGCCGTGACGATGTCGAGGCGGCCTTCTTCGCCCAGTACCTGGAGAAGGGCGTGCTCACGATCTCGCCCTTCGAGACCATCGATGCCGATGGCGTCGGTCGACTGGTGAGCATCGCGGTCGAGGAGGGTCGTCAGACCAAGCCCGAGCTCAAGCTGGGTGTCTGCGGCGAGCATGGAGGCGACCCCGAGTCGATCCACTTCTTCCACCGCGTCGGCCTCAACTATGTCTCCGCCAGCCCCTTCCGGGTGCCGGTGGCCAGGCTCGAGGCTGGGCGTGCGGTTATCGAGGTGGCCAGCAGCGACTCGCGCTGACCGAGTCGTGCGGTCAGCTGGTCGGGGAGACCGGCATTCCGCTACCTACGTCATTGTTGAGCACGAGATTGACGACGGCCGTGCAATTGCCTCGTGCACGCGGCGGGCAATTGCGGGAGAAGTAAGTCTTCCCCTTGTACTTGTAGCGGTACGCCTTGTGCACCCAGACTGATTCGTTCGTGAAGTCGGCGATGCCGCTGTGGCTGGCCTCGGTGCCATCAGCATCGAGCAGGCTCTCGCTCTGGTGAATCACGTACTGGTAACCGGCCATCGACAGCGGGAAGTTCATCACCCGGGATCCGCTCAGCCCGTCATACGTCAGGAAGCAGCCCACGAACTTGGGATCTGCCCAGGCGGAGCATGTATCGCCCGAAGTCGGATTCGGGAAGTCGTCGCTGGCCGAACCGGATCGCTCGCCGGCGATAGGCGCCCTCGTGAGCCAGATGCCGCCGTTGAGGCTGGTCTTCGTGCTCCCGGGAAGGATCTGCCAGGTGACCTTGACCTGGCCATTGGTCGGCGTGCCGGCCATCTTCGTGTAGGTCAGGCAGGTGATGTTGTTGGCGCCTACGCCGTTGGCGAGGCAATTGCCCATCTCGTCGGCATGGGCAGCGGTGGCCCCGGCGAGGGTGCTGATCGAAAGTGCGATTCCGGCACTGGTGGCGGCGAGGGCAGCGAGACGACTCATCGGGCTCCAATCGTGGACGTGACGGCATCCTAGGGATGCCCGCATGCCCAGGGAAGGGAAATCAGCCCGGCGACTGCTCGTGTCACCCGCCCAATGTCGGTTCCGATGCAGTCCTGTCGGACCCCAGTGTCACAATCGAGGCGTGCTGACCTTCGCCACTGTCGCGGTGCTCGCTGCCGCGGTGGGCTACCTCGTGTCCTGGCTCGTCTCCGCTCGCGGCAGTGCCGAGCTCTCCGGCCAGATTGCCGTGCTCGCGGCCGAGAACTCTCGGCTGCGTTCCGCGGAGGCCCAGCATGGCGACCTCCTTGGCTTGCTGGCTCCGGTGCGCGAGAGCCTCGACGGCCTGCAGCGCTCCACCGCCCAGGCCAGTGAGCGCCGTACCGAGGCCGAGACCGCCATCCGTGAGCAGATCGGCGCCATGCGCGACCAGTACGCCTCGCTCTCCTCGGCCACCTCCCAGATCGTCGCGTCGATGACCAAGGGCCAGACTCGCGGGCAGTGGGGCGAGATGCAGCTGGAGCGACTCCTCGATCACGCCGGTCTCGTCGAGGGCGTGCATTACCGCCGTCAGGACACTCGGGCAGGCGAGTCAGCGGTGGGGCGCCCCGACATCGCGGTGCTGCTCCCCGGCGGCGGCGAAGTGCTCGTCGACGCGAAATTCCCCTTCGACGCGTACTGGGCCGCGGCCGGCACCGACGACGACCTCATTCGGGCGCAATCCCTGGCCAAGCATGCGCGTGATGTCATGGCCCGGGTCTCCGAGCTGGCCGGCAAGCGATACTCCGATTCCTCGGTGAGCCCCGATTTCGTGGTGATGTTCCTGCCCTTCGAGTCCCTGCTGTCATCGGCACTCGACACCGATGGCCTGCTGCTCGAGAAGTCCTTCGAGAAGCGCGTGGTGATCGCAACTCCGACCACCATGCTCGCGCTGCTGCGCACCATCGGCTTCGGCTACGAGCGCAAGCTCATGCACGATAACGCCGAGGAGGTCCGGTTGGCAGGAGCCGAGATGCTCAAGCGACTCGGAGTCCTGGTCGAGCACCTTGGCGACATGCGGGCCGGGCTCCAGTCAGCGGTCACCGGGTACAACAAGTTCGTCGGCAGTTTCGATCGCAATGCGATGTCCCAGGCGCGCAAGCTCAACGAGATGGGCGTGGCCAGCACCCGCAGCCTGGAGGCACCCGCCGAGATCGAGGCCGCCCTGCGAGGCGGCGACGCTCCCGGCACGCTGGAGACCTGACCGGGGGAGCGAGTGTTAGCGTGTGCGCACCACGGAAGGAGTCGGCGTGCAGCCGTTGTACTTGGTAGCAGTGCTCAAGCCCAACCTCGCGATTCGCGATGAGGTGCGCGCGAAGGTCGCCGCTCTCGTGACCTCGTCGCTGGCCGAAGACGGCTGCGAGATGTATGACCTCGTCATCTCCGACGACGACCCCGATACCTGGCTGATGCTCGAGAAGTGGAGCTCGCGCGAGCAGTGGGATGCCCACATGCTCACCGAGCACGTCATCGCCTTCAACGCCCAGGGCGATTCCCTCTTCCGCGAGCCCACTGAGCTGCGCTTCTACGACCCGGCGTGAGCCTGATCGTCGGCGACGACGGCCTCGCCCGATGCGGGTGGGGCGCCGGCAGTTCTGACTACCGCGCGTATCACGACACCGAATGGGGCAAGCCCATTCATGGCGATCGAGCGCTCTTCGAGCGACTGACCCTCGAGGCCTTTCAGTCGGGCCTCTCGTGGATCACGATCCTGCGCAAGCGAGAGAACTTTCGCGCGGCCTTCGCGGATTTCGATATCGCGGCCGTGGCCGAGTTCGATGACGACGATGCGCAGCGACTGATGCTCGATGCCGGCATCGTGCGCAACCGCGCCAAGATCGCTGCCACCCTCACGAATGCCCGAGCGCTCGCCACCTGGCAGGAGGCCGAGGGCGAGGGCGTACTCGATCAGCTGGTGTGGTCGTACGTGCAGCCGGGTCGGGAACGGCCGCGGGAGATGGCCGACCTCGCCTCCCAGTCACCGGAGTCGAAGGATCTCAGTAAGCAGCTGAAGAAGCGCGGGTTCGTCTTCATCGGCCCGACCACGATGCACGCTGCCATGCAGGCGATCGGGGTGATCGACGATCACCTGGCCGGCTGCTGGGTTGTCAGTTAAGCGCAGCGACGCTTACTTGGCGTCGGTCGCGATGGGCTCGACATACGTCTCGTAGGGCCGCTCGGGGTCCTTGTTCGTGACGTACTTGAGCACTCCGTACAGTGCGCCGGCAATCGGCACGGCAATGAGGGCTCCGACGATGCCGAGAGTGAGCGAGCCTGCGGCGATGGCGATGATGATGGCCAAGGGATGGAGATTCACGGCCTTGCCCATGACCAGCGGCTGCAGCACGTCGCCGTCGAAGGAACCCACGATAATGGTGAGCACGACCACGAGCAGGGCGATGATCGGGCCCCGCTCGGCAAGGGCCACGATCGCGGCGAAAAAGGTCGCGATCGGCGCGCCGATCACCGGGATGAAGGCACCGATGAACACCACGGCCGAGAGTGCCGGAGCAAGGGGCACCCTCAGGATGGTCAGGCCGATGAAGACCAGGGTGGCGTCGCAGAGCGCGACGATCACGATGCCGCGGGTGTAACCGGAGATGGAATCCCAGGCGATATGCCCGCCGGTATCGATGTGATTGGCGGCCTTCTTGGGAATCCAGCCCAGGATCCAGTTCCAGATCGTGTTGGGCGTCATCAGGAAGAAGATCACGCCGAACAGGAACACCGAGCCGCCGATGACGATGGTGCCGATGGAGCCGAGTGCGCCGAGTGCGTCGCCCAGGAAGCCCTTGGCAACATTCCCGCTTGCCGTCTTCGCCTGATCCAGCAGGTTGTTCAGCGAGGAGTCGGAGAGGTGGGCCGGGCCGGTCTGCAGCCAGGTCTTGATGTCGTCGAAGCCGGTCGTGATCGACTGCACTAGCTTGGGACCCTCGCTGATGGACGACGTCACGACCACATAGAGGATCAGCAGGATCGCGGAGATGATCACCAGGAGCGCCAGGATCATCGCGACGACCTTGGGCAGGAACTTGTGGAACAGGTTCATGACCGGCTGGGTCCAGGCGGTGACCAGCATTGCGAAGAACAGCGCGAAGACAACCGCGAAGATCTGATTGAAGATGAAGCCGATGAAGGCGATGCCGGCGATGATCACCAGGATCCGCCAGATGACCCCGGCGGTGCTCTTGAGGCCCTCGGGGATGCCGTCGCTCTGACTCACGTTCGACTCCTTAGGCCGGTGGTGAAGGGGACTAGTCGATACGGACGAGGCCGTGGGGCGTCGTGAACGTTACCGCCAGCACGCCCGGTTCGTCATCGGAAACCCAGACGACGTCGATCTCGTCGAGCGGGTGATCGCTCGGCTCGCCCAGGTAGGTGCAGATGCGATCGGAGTCGCCGCAGATCTCGATGCGGTCGATGGCCACCTGGCCCGCGCCGGCCGACGGATGCAGGCTGCTGTCGCCGCCCCACTCGACAAAGAACGGAAGCTGGGGATCCTCCATGACGTCGAGCACGCCGATCTGCTTCCAGGTGAGCTCCACGCCGTCGGGGCGGATGCGATGCCCGGCGCGAGCCTCGCGACCGAGTCGCTCCTCGACCACGGCAACATCGTCGACGGCGACGACCCAGCTCATCCAGCCGCCGCCCTCATTCGCGCGCTGCTGCACGGCACGACCGAACGCGGCCTTGTCAGCGGAGGGGTGATCGAGGGCCGAGACAACCTCGATGTAGCAACCTCCGGCCAGGGGCAGCACGAAGTTGCGGGTGCCGAAGGAAGGGTGGCGACCACCGTCGAGGAAGGTCGCTCCGAGATCGGAGCCGATGCGCTGAACAGTGTCAGCGAGCTCTGCCGAGGTGCACGCGTAAGAGATGTGATCCAGCCGCATAGGGGAATACTGCCGCGCCCGTGTTTCGGGCCTGCAGGGGCCCCCCGTTTTGGGAAATCTATGGCAGGCTCCGCACATGAGCGATCAGCAGCCCGCCAGTGATGCCAACACGAATTCGACCGGTGGAGGTGGAGCGGCAAGCAAGCTCGACCCGAAGAAGTCGATCATCCTGGGCATCATCGGCATTGCCTTCATCGTCCTGATCTTCTGGAAGGTCATTCCCCAGATCGGCAGCTACCAGGACGCCTGGAACTCCCTGCAGTCCATGGGAGCCGCGGCGATGATCCTGGTGATCGCGACAGTGCTGCTCTACCTGCTGGCCTACGGCTTCCCGTTCAAGGCCGCTACCCCGGGGCTGAAGTTCTGGCGTTCCGAGCAGGTGAATCAGGCAGCATTCGCGATCAGCAATGGCGTGCCCGCCGGCGGTGCAGTCGGTCTCGCTGTGCAGTACGGCATGCTCACGAGCTTCGGCATCACTCCGACCGCTAGCACTGCGGCCATCACGGCCGTCGGCATCTGGAGCACGTTCATCAGCCTGGGCTTCCCGATCCTCGGAGTCGTGGCGCTGACCCTCGCCGGCGGCGAGAACACATACACGGCCGTAGGCCTGCTCGGCCTGGGCATCCTGATCGTCGCGATCGTGCTCTTCGTCCTGGTCATGAGGTCCGAGCGCCTCGCCATTGCCCTGGGGCACCTGGGCAACAAGCTCATCAACCCGCTGCGCGGCCGAATCAAGGCCCTGGCCCACACAGATCTCGTGCCGCCGCTGACCAAGTTCCGGGCCGATATGTACGACCTGCTCAAGGCCCGCTGGGCAGCGATCACCGGCGCCCAGATCGCCGTCTCGCTTACCCAGTTCCTGATCCTGTACGTGGCACTGCGTGGCGTGCAGGGCTGGGACAAGCCCGGCACCTCGATCATCGCCGCGTTCGCGGCCTTCGGCATCAGCCAGATCATGCTCATGGTGCCCATCACTCCGGGCGGCCTGGGCACAGTCGATGCGCTGATGATCACCATCCTGGTCAGTCTCGGCGCCACGAAGGGCGACGCGACAGCAGCCGACCTGGTCTGGCGGGCATCGTCCTACGTTCCCCAAATCATCGTCGGCATCGGCTGCCTGATCGGCTGGTATCGCAAGGCGGGCGAGAAGTTCGCGGCAGCGAAGTAATCCGCCGGTGCACGTTTCGGCGTGTCGGTGTCAGGCGGTCGCGGGCATGCGCCTAAGGTTCTGACAGATCGGTCGTCGCAGGAGGGGAAGCCTTCGACGGCCGATCCTCTTTTTCCACAGCGGTGACCGCACGCGCACAGATCTGTACGACATTCATTGCGCGGCATGCGCGACTCGCAGAGTTCGGGCATGGATATTCCCGAACTCGTTCTCGCCGGTCCCGACTCGATCGCGGCGAGCATTCCCTACATTCTCGGCTTCACTCCGGGCGACAGTCTCGTGGTGCTCTGGCTGCGCGAGGGGTGCGTGCGCCTGACCATGCGCATCGACCTTCCGCCGGCTCATGCAGCACCGCACGAATGGGTCGATGCGGTCATGGCGCATCACCTCGGCAGCGACGAGATCATCCTCGCCGTGTTCCCCGCGCGGAAGCTGAACGCTCGCGATGCCAGGGGAGTGCTGCGTGCAGAGTCGCTCGTCGCACTGCTGCTCGAGCAACTCGCCTCCCGTGGGTGCCGAGTGCACGATGCCCTGCTCGTCCAGGGAGATCGCTGGTGGAGTTACCTGTGCGAGCAGCCTGAATGCTGCTCGTCGGCGGGCACCGTGATCGACCCCGCCATCGCCGATGACGTGGCAGCGCGCTTCGCCCTGGCAGGCGTGGCTCCGCTGCCCGATCGGGATGCCGTGTTGGCCTGCTGCGCCGCGAATCCTGCCCGCCAGAAGGCCAATCGACCTCGCGTGCTGGCGGCACGACGCGCGTATGCGCGACGAGATGCGGCCGCGCGGGCAACCGCGGCCGAGTTCGAGCGCATGCGAGATCAGGCCATCGAATTCGTGCGTGACGCGCTCCTCGGCACGCAAGCCCTGGATGATGCCCGGGAGGCCGAGATCCTGGTTGCCCTGGGCGACGTGCGCGTGCGCGACACCGTGCTGTGGGAGATCGCGCACTCGAGGGATCACGATGGCCACCGTGCCTTCGATCGGGCCGCCCACCTGCTGCGCGGCGCACCGAGCGGCACCATCGCGCCGATCGGCTCGGTCGCCGCGTTGCTCGCCTGGCTCATCGGTGACGGCGTGCGAGCAGGTGCCGCCCTGGATCGCGTGCGGGCCGAGCGGGCCGACTATCCGCTGGCCGAACTCCTGGCCCGATCGATCGGCGCAGGCCTGTCACCCACGAGCTGGCTGGAGATGATGAGCCGCCTCGATCGCCGGGCATGCCGAGGACCCCGAGAGCCTGAGTTACCCGCTGCGTGAGGAGCCGTGGAAACACCCCGATGCCTGTGCTACTTTTTCCGCAGGTCACGAGTGCCAGCGCTAAGTCTCGGCTAGCTGGACGGCAACCCTCCAACCGCGGTGGGGTGCTCCGAGAGAAGACCTGGCCCCTTCGGGGGCAAGCGCGGGTCTGGCGAGAGCCAAGGCCCAACTGAAGGCATCGTCAATGACGTACGCATGTTGCGTACCCGTATCAGTAGGAGTTTCACGTGAGCAATACCTGGTCTTTCGACACGCTGCAGATCCATGCCGGCCAGACGGCCGACGCCACTACCAACGCCCGTGCACTGCCGATCTATATGACAACATCGTACGTCTTCAATGACACGACGCATGCGGCGAACCTGTTCGCGCTCAAGGAACTGGGCAACATCTACACCCGCATCATGAACCCGACCCAGGCTGCGGTCGAAGACCGTGTCGCGGCCCTCGAGGGCGGTCTTGCGGCCCTGCTCGTCGCCTCAGGCCAGGCTGCCGAGACCCTCGCGATCCTCAACATCGCGGAGTCTGGCGATCACATCGTGTCGAGCCCGTCGCTCTACGGAGGCACGTACAACCTCTTCCACTACACGCTGCCCAAGCTGGGCATCGAGGTCTCGTTCGTCGAGAACCCCGATGATCTCGACTCCTGGCGTGCAGCTATCCGTCCGAACACCAAGGCGTTCTTCGGCGAGTCGATCTCCAACCCGCGCAATGACGTCCTCGACATCGAGGGCGTGGCGACCGTGGCCCATGAGTTCGGCGTTCCGCTGATCATCGACAACACTGTCGCAACCCCGTACCTGATCAAGCCGCTCGAGTTCGGCGCCGACATCGTCGTGCACTCGGCGACCAAGTACCTGGGCGGCCACGGCACGGCGATCGCCGGTGTCATCGTCGATGGCGGCACCTTCGATTACGCGCAGTACCCGGATCGCTTCCCGAACTACAACCAGCCCGATCCGAGCTACCACGGCCTGGTCTACGCGCGCGATCTCGGCGTGGGCGGTGCTTTCGGCGTGAACCTCTCGTTCATCCTCAAGGCACGCGTTCAGCTCCTGCGCGATCTCGGTGCTGCGGCCTCGCCGTTCAATGCCTTCCTGATCGCCCAGGGAATCGAGACCCTCTCCCTGCGCGTGCAGCGTCACACTGACAATGCGCTCGCGGTCGCGAAGTTCCTCGAGAAGCATCCGCAGGTGCTCTCGGTGAACTACGCGGGCCTGGAGTCCAGCCCCTGGCACAACCGCGCCAAGAAGTACGCCCCGAAGGGCACCGGCGGAGTCCTCAGCTTCGAGATCGCGGGTGGCGTCGAGGCAGGCCAGAAATTCGTCGAGGGTCTGGTGCTGCACAGTCACGTAGCCAACATCGGCGACGTGCGCAGCCTGGTGATCCACCCGGCGTCGACCACTCATTCGCAGCTGACTCCCGAGGAGCAGGCCACGACCGGCGTCACGCCCGGGCTCGTGCGCCTCGCGGTGGGCATCGAGGACATCTCCGACATCCTCGCCGACCTCGAGCTCGGCTTCGCCGCGGCGAAGGCGTAGTCACCGGCAGATGTCCGGTGGCGAGTATGGCCCGCTGACCTACGTCGGTCTCCCTCCTGCCAGCGCTGCCTGGCGGGAGGGGGATCCGGCAGGTGACCGGCTGTTCCTCGATACCGGCGCATTCGTCACCGACTCCGGATTCGAGTTCCCGTCGATCCGCATCGCCTACGAGACCTGGGGCACCCTCAATGCCGACCGCAGTAATGCGGTCTATGTCGCGCATGCGCTTACGGGCGACTCCCATGTCACCGGCCCGGCAGGTGTCGGTCACAAGACAGCAGGCTGGTGGGATGGCCTCGTCGGCCCCGGCCGTGCCATCGACACCGACGCCTGGTTCGTGGTGTGCGCGAATGTGCTCGGCGGATGCCAGGGCACGACCGGCCCCTCGAGCCAGGCACCCGACGGCAGTCCTTGGGGGAGTCGATTCCCGGTCGTCACCGTGCCCGACATGGTGCGGGTCGAGCATCGCCTGGCCGATGCGCTGGGCATCGATACCTGGGCCATCATGCTGGGCCCGTCACTTGGCGGCATGCGCGTGCTCGAGTGGATGGTGCGCTACCCCGAGCGCGTGCGCAGCGGCCTCGTTCTCGGCACGACTGCGGCCGTGACCGCCGACGAGATCGGCACCCACGAGGTGCAGCTCGGCGCGATTCGCTCCGACCCGCGCTTTCGAGGTGGTGACTACTACGACGCTGCTGATGGCGAAGGGCCGCACGCCGGCATGGGGCTCGCCCGTCGAATCGCGCACCTGACCTACCGCAGTGAGCTCGAGCTCGCGGAGCGATTCGGTCGCAATCCGCAGCCGGGCGAGGACCCTTATGCCGGTGGCCGGTTCGAGGTGACCTCGTATCTCGATCATCATGCCGACAAGCTGGCGCGCAGATTCGACGCCAATACCTACATCGCACTGACCGATGCGATGAGCCTGTTCGACCTCGGACGCGATCGCGGGGGAGTGCAGCAGGCTCTCGGCACGATCACTGCCCCGCTCACTGTCGTCGCGATCGACTCGGATCGACTCTTCCCGCCTCGACTGCAGGAAGAACTTGTCGCTTTCACGCCGGGAGCCGATGGCCTTCACGTCGTGAACTCGCTCTTCGGCCACGACGGCTTCCTGGTCGAGGACGACCAGGTGGCGGCATTCGTCGCCCATTCACTCGCGCGCATTCCGTAGTCATCCACAGCCCGACTCGTGGCACTTCCGCGTGCGCGGTGACGTGCCTACTGTCGTGAGGTGCGCTCACTCACAGCCCTGAGATCCTCCGCCCTGCTTGCGGCGGCGGTTCTCGCCGTGGGCGTTCTCGGGTGCGCGGCGCCCGCACATGCCGTCGAGGTCGGCGCAGGTGCCGATCGCTACTCGGGGTCGGGCGGGCTCCTCCTGCCCGGCACGGTCGACTCGGGCACTCGACATCAGGCGGCCGAGTGCGCCGGGTGCCGATGGCGTTTGAGTGATCCCTGCGCAGCCGATGGCGGCCCATGCCTGGCGATCACGCGAGGTTGCGCCCAGCTCGCCTCGCTCCTGCGCATCCGGCTCTCATCCGACGGCGGCAGCACCTGGTCGGATCGCGGCCTTGTCTGCATTCCGCCCGCGGGGCCGATCACCGTCGCCGATGTTGCTGCCGGCGTCCGCGGCGAGTTCGAGCGGCTGGTGCCGGAACTTCGGCCACGACTTGAGCCGAGCGCCGGAGTCGTGACCCGGATCCCGGTCAACTTCATCAGCGGTCAGCCGCGCGGCCTGCCTCCGAGTTCACACGTGATTCTGGGGCAGAACGTCGAGCTTCGACCCGCGGTGCGCTGGTCCTGGGATTTCGGCGATGGCGCCGAGATCGGGTCATCCGAGCCCGGGGAGCCGTATCCGGCGGGCACCATTCGACACGCCTATCGCCGCGCCGGAGTGCAGGTGGCGAGGGTCCGGGCTCACTGGTCCGGCACCTTCCAGGTCGACGGCCTAGGCCCCTTCCCGGTCACGGGATCGATCGAGCAGTCGGCCGCAATGGAGGTGGCGGTCGGCGAGGGTCGGGCCGTGTTGGTTCCCTGATGGGCCCATGGCACAATGGCGGTATTCCACGGCCCGTCCAAGACAACAGTCTTGACACGGGCTTCCTTCGTGGCCGTTAAGCGAAAGGGCTGGCGAACGTGCCGACTAAGTCACCTGCCAAGAAGACCGCTGCGAAGAAGGCTGCGCTCGCCAAGAAGGCTCCTGTGAAGAAGGCTGCGCCCGCCAAGAAGGCTGCGCCCGCGAAGAAGGCCGCTCCGGTCAAGAAGGCTGCGCCCACGAAGAAGGCCGCTCCGGTCAAGAAGGCTGCGCCCGCGAAGAAGGCGGCTCCGGTCAAGAAGGCTGCGCCCGCGAAGAAGGCCGCCGCTGCACCGGCGAAGAAGGCTGCGCCCGCCAAGAAGGCTGCCCCGGCCGCCAAGGGCAAGAAGGGCGCCGCCAAGGACGATGCCCTCGTCGAGGTTCTCGAGACCGAAGACGGCGTTGTCGTCGTCGACGCCGATGATGTCGATGAGGCCGAGCTCGAGGTCGTGGCCGAGCTCGAGGTGGAGCTCGAGGCAGACCTGGCCGAGGATCTCGCTGCTGTGGCCGAAGAGGTGGCCGAGGAGGTCGCAGCACCCGCTGCCGCGGAGTCCGAGGAAGAGGGCTTCGTCATCTCCGATGTCGATGACACCGATGAGCCCGTGCAGACCGTCACCGTCGCCGGTGCGACTGCCGACCCGGTCAAGGACTACCTGAAGCAGATCGGCAAGGTTCCGCTGCTGAACGCCGAGCAGGAAGTTTCGCTCGCCAAGCGCATCGAGGCCGGCCTATTCGCCGAGGAGCTGCTCAACTCCGGCAAGAAGATCGAGAAGAAGCTGCTGCGCGATTACGAGTACATCGCGCTCGACGGCCGCCGTGCCAAGAATCACCTTCTCGAGGCGAACCTTCGCCTCGTGGTCTCGCTGGCCAAGCGCTACACCGGTCGCGGCATGCTCTTCCTCGATCTCATCCAGGAAGGAAACCTGGGCCTGATCCGCGCGGTCGAGAAGTTCGACTACACCAAGGGCTACAAGTTCTCCACCTACGCCACCTGGTGGATTCGCCAGGCCATCACTCGAGCCATGGCCGATCAGGCTCGCACCATTCGTATTCCGGTGCACATGGTCGAGGTCATCAACAAGCTCGCTCGCGTTCAGCGCCAGATGCTCCAGGATCTCGGTCGCGAACCTACGCCCGAGGAGCTCGCCCGCGAGCTCGACATGACTCCCGAGAAGGTGGTCGAAGTCCAGAAGTACGGCCGCGAACCGATCTCGCTGCACACGCCGCTGGGCGAGGAAGGCGATAGTGAGTTCGGCGACCTGATCGAGGACTCCGAGGCCATCGTTCCGTCCGACGCCGTGTCGTTCACGCTTCTGCAGGAGCAGCTCGAGTCTGTGCTCGATACCCTCAGCGATCGCGAAGCCGGCGTGGTGCGCATGCGCTTCGGCCTCACCGATGGCCAGCCGAAGACTCTTGACGAGATCGGCAAGGTCTACGGGGTCACGCGTGAGCGCATCCGCCAGATCGAGAGCAAGACCATGTCGAAGCTTCGCCATCCGTCGCGTTCGCAGGTGCTGCGCGACTACCTCGACTAGGAGTGAGTCACTCGCCCCGGAAGTTCGCGGGGCGACGCTCGACGAAGGCCGCACGACCCTCGCGGAAATCGGCACTGGCCCAGGCCTGCTCGCGCAGGCGTCGAAGCTCTGATGCATCCATGGTGCTCGCTGACGACTGCGCAGCGATCTCGGCCTTGATCGACTGCACCGACAGCGGCGCGCGCTGCGCAATGGTGCGCGCCAGATCGCGTGCGCTCTCGCGAGCGGCAGCAGGGGAGTCGCAGAGCCGATTGACCACGCCCAGGCGTTCGAGGCGCGAGGCCTCCAGCGGCTCGGCGGCGAAGAACATCTCGCGGGCGATGTTCACCGGAAGTGCGGCCAGGAAGTCGGCGACACCGGCCGAGTCGTAGGCAACGCCCAGCTTGGCCGGGGTGATCGCGAAGGAGGCCTCGTGCGTGGCCACGATGAGGTCGCAGGCCAGGGCCAGATTGCAGCCACCACCCCACGCACCGCCGTCGACCACGGCGATCACCGGGATCGGCAGGGCCCGCAGGGTGGCCAGGGCGCGATCGAACGGGCTGGTGGCCGGGTCGGGCATCGAGCCGTCAGTGGGCAACGAGGTGATGTCGAATCCGGCGCACCACACTCCTGAGGCGGATTGCGCACCGAGGAGAACGACGCGTGAAGTCTCGGCCGCCGCACTCAGTGCGGTGATCAGCTCATTGAGGAGGTCATCGTTGAGTGCATTGCGGCGCTCAGGGTTGGCAAGATCTATCTGCGTGATGAAATCGTCGGTAGAGACCGACAGGAAGCCGAACTGAGGCAAGGAGCGACTAGCGCTCGTCGACGGGCGCGACCGCAGTCAGCTTGTGGGTCTCGTCGACAACTTCGACGGCCTGCGGACGCAGCTTCTCCTCGTGCGCATTCCAGTGATGGCTGCAGAACAGGAGATCGGAACCGCCGGGGAGCACCACGCGCACATAGGCCTGCGCACCGCAGCGATCGCAGCGATCGGTAGCGCTCAGGACAGGAGTAGCGAATGTCGTGGTCATGCTCCCACCTCCGTATTCAGTCGAGTTCCTGACTGGAGTAACAGTCTCCCATGGTCGCCGTATTCCCGAGCCGCCACGCCGACCGCGTTCGCCCACAGCGCAGGGGATCGTGCCCTTGTGAATTCCTTCACGGCTGACCGCTCAGCCCATGTCGGTCAGCCGATCTGTCACCCCTGCGCAATAGGTTCCAGTCATGGCTTCCGCATCCAAGACCTCCGCCCCGAAGGAGCCCTCGGGCTACTCGGCCAAGAACCTGGCCGTCCTCGAAGGGCTCGAGGCCGTGCGCAAGCGCCCGGGCATGTACATCGGCTCGAATGATGGCCGCGGGCTCATGCACTGCCTCTGGGAGATCGTCGATAACGCGGTCGACGAAGCACTCGGCGGGCACTGCTCCTCGATCGTCATCACCCTGCACCCCGATGGCTCAGCCGAGGTCGCCGACGACGGTCGCGGCATCCCGGTCGACATCGAGCCGAAGACCAAGCTCACCGGCGTCGAGGTCGTGCTGACCAAGCTCCATGCCGGCGGAAAGTTCGGCGGTGGCTCCTACGCAGCCTC
>JBEGLG010000208.1:0-16497 GCA_041183645.1 Actinomycetota bacterium
CGATGGCGCCGAAGTCGAGCGAGATCAGGTCACCCTCCCGGAGGGCACGCGGGCCGGGGATGCCGTGCACGACTTCTGAGTTCACCGAGGCGCAGAGCACGGCGGGGTAACCGTGATAGCCCAGGAAAGAACTTGTGGCGCCCATGGTCGACAGGCAGTCGCGGGCGATGGAGTCGAGATCAGCGGTGGTGACCCCGGGCTTCACGGCCTCGGCCATCGCCTGCAGCGACTTCGCGACGACCAGACCTGCCTGGCGCATCACGGCAAGCTGGTCAGCCGACTTGATCTGGATGCCGCCCTTGCGAAAGGCCATGTGAGTGATGCCTGCGATCAGGCGTGCAGGACGCCATGGATGCGCGCGGCGACCTCATCGACCGTGCCCATGCCATCGACCTGCGCGAGGAGTCCGCGCTGCGCGTAGAGCGCGGTGAGCGGCGCAGTCTGCTCGGTGTACACCTCGAGACGACGACGAATGACATCCTCGGTGTCGTCGGCACGGCCCTGCTCGGCGGCACGCTTGACCAGCCGCTGCACGACCTCGTCGACATCAACCGTCAGTTCGATGACGCGATCCAGGGAGGCGCCGGCAGCACTGAGCATGGAGTCGAGCTCGCCGACCTGCTCGATGGTGCGCGGGTATCCGTCGAGAAGGAAGCCGGGCACGCAGTCGGGCTGGGCGAGGCGATCGCGCACCATGGAGTTCGTGACGGAGTCGGGGACGTACTCGCCGGCGTCCATGTAGCGCTTGGCCTCGATGCCGAGCGGAGTTCCCTGCGACACGTTCGCACGGAAGATGTCACCGGTGGAGATATGCGGGATCGCCAGGCTGGCCGCGAGGCCCTCGGCCTGCGTTCCCTTGCCAGCGCCCGGAGGGCCCATCAGGATCAGTCGCATGCTCATACTCCCTAGCGGAGGAAGCCCTCGTAGTTGCGCTGCTGCAACTGCGATTCGATCTGCTTCACGGTGTCGAGGCCGACGCCGACCATGATCAGGAGGCTGGTGCCGCCGAAGATGAATCGGTTCGCGACGCCAAGGAAGTCGAAGGCGAAGACCGGCAGGATCGCGATCAGGCCCAGGTACAGCGCACCCGGTGCGGTCAGACGGGTCAGCACGTAGTCGAGGTACTGCGCCGTCGGCTTGCCGGCGCGGATGCCCGGAATGAAGCCGCCGTACTTCTTCATGTTGTCAGCCACCTCAACCGGGTTGAAGGTGATCGATACGTAGAAGTAGCAGAAGAACACGATGAGCAGGAAGTAGAAGGTCAGGTACCAGGTGCCCTTGCCCGAGCCGAAGTTCTGCTGGATCCACTGAGCGAAGCCGTTATCGGCTCCGGTCAGCTGCACGAGCAGGGTCGGCAGGAACAGCAGCGAAGAGGCGAAGATGACCGGGATAACGCCGGCCATGTTGACCTTCAGCGGGATGTAGGTCGAGGTGCCGCCGTACATGCGACGACCGACCATGCGCTTGGCGTACTGAACCGGAATGCGGCGCTGAGCCTGCTCCACGAACACCACGAGCGCCACGACAGCAAGGCCGACAGCGAGGGTGAAGAGGAAGGTGAAGGCGCCGTGGCTGACCCAGATGCCCACGAACTGCGACGGGATGGTCGCGATGATCGAGGTGAAGATCAGCAGTGACATGCCGTTGCCGATGCCACGCTCGGTGATGAGCTCGCCGAACCACATGATGATCGCGGTGCCGGCGGTCATGACCGTGACCATGACGAGCATGATCCACAGGCCCTGATTGGGCATGATCTCCTTGTTACAGCCCTGGAACAGCGTGCCGGGGTTGCGTGCCAACGAGAGGATCGCGGTCGACTGCAGGATCGCCAGGCCGATAGTCAGGTAGCGCGTGTACTGCGTGATCTTCGCCTGGCCCGCGGTGCCGTCAGCCTTCAGGGTCTCGAGCCGCGGGATGACCACGGTGAGAAGCTGAAGGATGATGCTCGCGGTGATATACGGCATGATGCCGAGCGCGAAGACCGACAGGCGCAGAAGCGCACCGCCGCTGAACAGGTTGACCAGCGCGTAGACCGAGTTGTCCTGAACCTCGGCAATACAGCTCTGCACTGCCGAGTAGTCGATACCCGGAGTCGGCAGGACCGAGCCCAACCGGAAAAGCGCAAGAAGACTCAACGTGAAGAAGATCTTCTTGCGCAGATCCGGTGTACGCAGGGCTGCCCCAAACGCACTGATGTGCATCGTGCCTCCTGCTCAGAACTCGGTGGACATGACGGACGGCTTACAGTTCGTGAACTGAGCCGCCCGCAGCAACGATCTTGTCACGGGCTGCGGTGGAGAACTTGTCAGCACTCACCGAGACCTTGACGCTGATGTCGCCCTGGCCGAGAACCTTGACGAGCTCGCCCTTGCGGACGGCGCCACGAGCCACGAGGTCAGCAACCGTGATCTCGCCGCCCTCGGGGAACAGCTTGTTGATCATGGCAACGTTGACAACCTGGAACTCGACCTTGTTCGGGTTCTTGAAGCCCTTGAGCTTCGGCAGGCGCATGTGCAGCGGCATCTGGCCGCCCTCGAAGCGCGCGGGAACCTGGTAGCGAGCCTTCGTACCCTTGGTACCGCGGCCCGCGGTCTTGCCCTTGGATGCCTCGCCGCGGCCCTTACGGGTCTTGGCGGTCTTGGCGCCCGGTGCCGGGCGCAGGTGATGGACCTTGAGCGTCATAGTTACTTGACCTCCTCAACAGAGACGAGGTGGATCACGGCGTTGACCATGCCACGGATTTCGGGACGGTCTTCCTTGACCACCGTGTCGCCGATGCGCTTGAGGCCCAGCGAACGAAGGGTATTGCGCTGCACCGAGGTGCCGCCGATCTTGGACTTGGTCTGAGTGACCTTGAGCTGTGCCATTACGCACTCACCCCCGCTGCGCGTGCGCGCAGGAGAGCTGCCGGGGCGACATCCTCGAGCGGGAGACCACGGCGGGCCGCAACGGCCTCCGGGGACTCGAGCGCGCGGAGCGCGGCCACCGTCGCGTGAACGACGTTGATCGCGTTGTCGGAGCCCATCGACTTGCTCAGGATGTCGTGGATGCCTGCGCACTCCAGCACGGCGCGAACCGGGCCACCGGCGATGACGCCGGTACCGGGTGCTGCCGGACGGAGCATGACGACGCCGGCCGCTGCCTCACCCGTGATGGGGTGGGGAATCGTGCCCTGGATGCGCGGGACCTTGAAGAAGTGCTTCTTGGCCTCTTCGACACCCTTGGCGATGGCGGCGGGAACTTCCTTCGCCTTGCCGTAGCCGACACCGACGTTGCCGTCACCGTCACCGACGACGACAAGTGCGGTGAAGCTGAAGCGACGACCACCCTTGACGACCTTGGCTACGCGGTTGATCGCAACCACGCGCTCGATGAAGGCCGACTTCTCCTCGCGAGGACCACGCTCCTTGCGATCCTTGCGCTCGCCTGCGCCACCACCGCGGCGCTGCGTTTCTGACATGAGATACCTCTTTGCTTGAAGGGTGAATACGTCGTTAGAAGGTCAGACCAGCTTCGCGGGCGCCCTCAGCGAGAGCGGCAACGCGACCGTGGTACTTGTTGCCGCCGCGGTCGAAGACGACGGCGTCGATGCCGGCCTTCTTCGCACGCTCTGCGACCAGCTGTCCGACCTGGCGTGCCTTGGCACTCTTGTCGGACGATGCGCCACGCAGGTCGGCCTCCATGGTCGACGCCGATGCGAGGGTGACACCCTGCGTATCGTCGACGATCTGGGCGACAACGTGGCGAGCGGAACGGGTGACCACCAGGCGCGGACGCGCCGGAGTACCCGAGACCTTCTTGCGAACGCGGACATGGCGACGCTTGCGCGCGGTAACGGTCTTGGTGCCCGTTCCCAGCTTGACTCCGAAGGAACTCACTTCTTGCCCGCCTTTCCGGCCTTGCGGCGAACAACTTCACCCTCGTAGCGAACGCCCTTGCCCTTGTACGGCTCCGGCTTCCGCAGCTTGCGGATGTTCGCGGCGACTTCGCCCACCTTCTGCTTGTCGATGCCCTGAACCTTGAACTTCACCGGGCTCTCGACCGCGAAGGAGATGCCCTCGGGTGCGGCGACGACCACGGGGTGGCTGAAGCCGAGCTGGAATTCAAGACCAGTGCCATTGGCTGCAACGCGGTAGCCGGTGCCCACGATCTCGAGAGTCTTCTCGAAGCCGGTGGTGACGCCGATAACCATGTTGGAGACCAGAGTGCGGGTCAGACCGTGCAGTGCACGCGAATCGCGCTCATCGTCGGGACGGGTGACAACGAGGTTGCCGTCCTCTTCCTTGACCTCGATCGGCGCGGCGACCTTCAGGTTCAACGTGCCCTTGGGGCCCGTGATCGTGATGGCATCGCCCGCGATGTCGGCCTTGACTCCGGAGGGAACCGGAATCGGCATACGCCCAATACGTGACATGCGTAAACCCCTTTCCGGTTACCAGACGTAGGCGAGAACTTCTCCGCCTACACCCTTGCTCTGAGCCTGGCGGTCGGTGAGCAGACCGTTCGACGTGGACAGGATCGCGATGCCAAGTCCGCCGAGCACGCGCGGAAGAGCAGTGCTCTTTGCGTAGACGCGCAGGCCGGGCTTGGAGACGCGGCGAAGGCCGGCAATCGAGCGCTCGCGCGACGGGCCGTACTTCAGGTTGAGGGTCAAGGTCTTGCCGACGGTGGCGTCAGCGACCTCGAAGCCGGCGATGTAGCCCTCGCGCTGCAGGATCTCGGCAAGGTGTGCCTTGATCTTGGAGTGAGGCATCGCCACGGTGTCGTGGTACGCGGAGTTTGCATTGCGCAGTCGCGCAAGCATGTCCGCAATCGGGTCAGTCATTGTCATGTCTTTGGCCTACGGCCTTCCTCGCTGTGGTTTCCCGCCCGGGTGGGCTGGACCTGCAGCGTCGTGGTTTACCAGCTGCTCTTAGTCACACCCGGCAGTTCGCCGGCATGTGCCATCTCACGGACGCAAACGCGGCAAAGGCCGAACTTGCGGTAGACCGAGTGCGGACGACCGCACTTGTTGCAGCGCGTGTAAGCGCGGACCTTGAACTTCGGGGTCTTCTGCTGCTTCTGGATGAGTGCTTTCTTCGCCATGTGGATCAGGCCTCCTTGAAGGGGAATCCGAGTTGGCGGAGCAGCGCTCGGCCTTCGTCATCGGTCTTGGCGGTCGTGACGATGGTGATGTCCATGCCGCGAACGCGATCGATCTTGTCCTGGTCGATCTCGTGGAACATCGACTGCTCGTTGAGACCGAAGGTGTAGTTGCCGTTGCCGTCGAACTGCTTCGGCGACAGGCCGCGGAAGTCGCGGATGCGCGGCAGCGCAACCGAGAGCAGGCGGTCGAGGAACTCCCACATGCGGTCGCCACGCAGGGTGACGTGGGCACCAATCGGCTGGCCCTCACGCAGCTTGAACTGCGCGATGGACTTGCGGGCCTTGGTGACCTGGGGCTTCTGGCCGGTGATCTCGGTGAGGTCGCGAATCGCGCCCTCGATCAGCTTGGAGTCACGAGCTGCCTCGCCGACACCCATGTTGACCACGACCTTGGTCAGGCCGGGGATCTGCATGACGTTGTCGAAGGAGAACTCCTCCAGCAGCGCCGGCGCGATCTCGGCGCGGTAACGCGCCTTCAGACGCGGCTGCGTCTTGGCTTCGGTTGCGGTGCTCATCAGATGTCCTTACCAGTGCGACGTGAGATACGAACGCTGCGCTCGGCCTCGTAGGTGGAGCCGTCGGGACGACGCTTCTCGACCTTTTCCTTGCGGAAGCCGATGCGAGTCGGGCGGCCGTCCTCGGGATCGATGATCATCACGTTCGACACGTGGATCGGTGCCTCGGTGGTGATGATGCCGCCGGTCTTGGCGCCGCGGGCGTCCTGGCCGATCTTGGCATGCTTCTTGATGCGGTTGACGCCCTCGACGAGGATGCGCTCGGACTCGGGCATGACCTCGATGACCTTGCCCTTGACGCCGCGATCCTTGCCGGAGATGACCTGAACGAGGTCACCCTTGCGAATGCTCAGGGTTGCCATGATTACAACACCTCCGGTGCGAGCGAAATGATCTTCATGAAGCGCTTCTCGCGGAGCTCACGACCGACCGGGCCGAAGATGCGCGTGCCACGGGGCTCGCCATCGGCCTTGATGATGACCGCTGCGTTCTCGTCGAAACGGATGTACGAACCGTCGGGACGGCGGCGCTCCTTGCGGGTGCGCACGATGACCGCCTTGACGACCTCGCCCTTCTTCACGCCTCCACCGGGGATGGCGTCCTTCACCGTCGCAACGATGATGTCGCCGATGCCGGCGTAGCGTCGACCCGAACCGCCGAGAACACGGATGCAAAGGAGTTCCTTCGCACCTGTGTTGTCAGCGACACGAAGTCGCGACTCCTGCTGAATCACTGCATTCTCCTGATCGTCTGCCGGTTCTCGGGTAGAGCCTGGCGGAACTTACTTACTTGGCCTTTTCGAGGATCTCCACCACACGCCAGCGCTTGGTCGCTGAGGTGGGGCGGGTCTCCATGAGCAGCACGCGGTCGCCGATGCCGGCCGCATTGGCCTCGTCGTGCGCCTTGAGCTTGCTCGTGCGACGGACAACCTTGCCGTACATCGGGTGCTTGAAGCGATCCTCGACTGCCACGACCACGGTCTTGTCCATCTTGTCGCTCACCACGAGACCCTCAACGGTCTTGCGGAAGCCACGCTTGTCTTCAGTCACTACGCCTTCTTTCGCGCTCATGCGGCACCACCTTGGACGGGCGTAATGCCCAGTTCACGCTCGCGGAGGATCGTGTAGATCCGCGCGATGTCCTTGCGGACCGCACGCAGGCGTCCGTGATTCTCGAGCTGCCCGGTCGCGCCCTGGAAGCGGAGGTTGAAGAGCTCCTCCTTCGCCTCGCGAAGCTTGGTCACCAGCTCTGCGTCATCGAGATTACGCAGTTCACCGGCCTGAGTTCCTGCTGCCATTTACTTCTCACCTGCTTCATCGCGCCGAACGATGCGGCACTTCATCGGAAGCTTGTGCGCGGCACGGGTGAGTGCAGCGTGCGCAACCTTCTCATCGGGGAACGAGAGCTCGAACATGACTCGTCCGGGCTTGACGTTGGCGATCCACCACTCGGGCGAGCCCTTGCCGGAACCCATGCGGGTCTCAGCGGGCTTCTTGGTGAGCGGACGATCGGGGTAGATGTTGATCCACACCTTGCCGCCACGACGGATATGACGCGTGATGGCAATACGAGCGGACTCGATCTGGCGGTTGGTGACGTATGCGGGCTCGAGAGCCTGCAGGCCATAGGTACCGAAGGTCACCTCGGTGCCGCCCTTGGCAACGCCACGCCGCGTGGGGTGGTGCTGCTTACGGTGCTTGACCCGACGGGGAATCAGCATGGATCAGCCCTCCACAGTCTCTGCCGGTGCAGCGGCCTCAACCACTGCCTCGGCGACGGGTGCAGCCTCATCGCGACCGCCTGCACGACGCGGGCGCGCCGGTGCGGCTGCGCGCTGGCCGAGGCGAGCCGCAGCAGCTGCTGCCTCGCGCTCGGAGCGGGTGCCGAGTGCATCGCCCTTGTAGATCCAGACCTTGACGCCGATGCGACCGAAGGTGGTACGTGCCTCGTAGAAGCCGTAGTCGATGTCAGCGCGCAGGGTGTGCAGGGGAACTCGACCCTCGCGGTAGAACTCGGTGCGCGACATTTCGGCGCCACCGAGACGACCGGAGACCTGGACACGGATGCCCTTGGCGCCGCTCTTCATGGTGCTCTGCATGCCCTTGCGCATGGCGCGACGGAACGAGACGCGGCTCGAGAGCTGCTCGGCGATGCCCTGGGCCACCAGCTGCGAATCGAGCTCGGGGTTCTTGACCTCGAGGATGTTGAGCTGGACCTGCTTGCCGGTCAGCTTCTCGAGATCGCCGCGGATGCGATCGGCCTCGGCGCCACGGCGACCGATGACGATGCCCGGACGAGCAGTGTGGATGTCGACGCGAACGCGCTCACGGGTGCGCTCGATCTCGACCTTGGAGATGCCTGCGCGCTCCATGCCCTGCGACAGCAGCTTGCGGATCTTGACGTCCTCCTGGACGTAATCGCGGTAGCGCTGGCCGGTCTTGGCCGAGTCGGCGAACCAGCGCGACGTGAAGTCGGTGGTGATGCCGAGGCGGAAGCCGTGCGGATTTACTTTCTGGCCCACGGTGCTAGTCCTTCTTCTCGGGCTTGGGAGCAGCTGACTTCTTGGCAGCGCTTGCTGTTGAAGTTGCCTTCTTGGCCGGCGCCTTCTTCGCTGCCGGAGCAGCGGTCTCCTCGGCGGCGACCTTGGCGGCAGCCTTCTTGGCAGCGGCAACCTTCGGGGCCGGTGCGGCGGCGATGCCGTCGGACACGATCACCGTGATGTGGCTGCTGCGCTTGCGGATCTTGTAGGCACGACCCTGGGCGCGCGGACGGATGCGCTTCATGGTCGGGCCCTCGTCGACGAATGCCGACGAGATCACCAGCGAGCGAGCGTCCATGGCGTGGTTGTTAGTGGCGTTGGCAATGGCGCTGTCGAGCACCTTGCCAATCGGCTCACTGGCCGCCTGCGGCGCGAACTTCAACACCGCCTGGGCGTCGCCTGCGTTCATACCCCGAATGAGGTCGATAACGCGGCGCGCCTTCATGGGCGTGACGCGGACGTACCGCGCTTGGGCCCTGGCTTCCATGTCTATCCCCTTGCTGCTCGTTAGTGCGTGAGTTGAGTGCTTAGCTGTGGTGAAGCGACTAGCGCTTCTTGCTCTTGCGGTCGTCCTTGACGTGACCCTTGAAGGTACGCGTCGGGGCGAACTCGCCGAGCTTGTGGCCGACCATGTTCTCGGAGACGAAGACCGGAACGTGCTTGCGGCCGTCGTGCACCGCGATCGTGTGACCGAGCATTGCCGGGACGATCATCGAGCGGCGCGACCAGGTCTTGATCACGTTCTTGGATCCGGTCTCGTTCGCGGCGTCCACCTTCTTGAGCAGGTGGCCGTCGATGAACGGGCCCTTCTTGAGGCTGCGAGGCATGTCGTATTCCCTTAGCGCTTCTTGCCGGTCTTGCGGCGGCGGACGATGAACTTGTCGCTGGCCTTGTTGGCCTTGCGGGTACGGCCCTCGGGCTTGCCGTTCGGGTTGACCGGGTGACGACCACCGGAGGTCTTGCCCTCACCGCCACCATGCGGGTGATCGACCGGGTTCATGGCGACACCACGGACGGTCGGGCGCTTGCCCTTCCAGCGCATACGGCCGGCCTTGCCCCAGTTGATGTTGGACTGCTCGGCGTTGCCGACCTCGCCGATGGTTGCGCGCGAGCGCAGGTCGACGTTGCGGATCTCACCGGACGGCATACGCAGCTGGGCGTAGGGGCCGTCCTTGGCGACGAGCTGAACAGAGGCACCTGCGGAGCGGGCGATCTTGGCGCCGCCACCAGGCTTGATCTCGACGGCGTGGATCACGGTACCGACGGGGATGTTGCGCAGCGGCAGGTTGTTGCCCGGCTTGATATCGGCGCTGGGGCCGGTCTCGATCGGGTCGCCCTGCTTCAGCTTGGTCGGCGCGATGATGTAGCGCTTCTCGCCATCGGCGTAGTGCAGGAGCGCGATACGCGCGGTGCGGTTCGGGTCGTACTCAATATGAGCGACCTTGGCCGGCACGCCGTCCTTGTCAGCACGCTTGAAGTCGATGATGCGGTACGCACGCTTGTGACCGCCACCTTGGTGACGAGTCGTGATCTTGCCGGAGTTGTTGCGGCCGCCCTTCTTGGGCAGCGGACGCACCAGCGACTTCTCAGGCGTAGACCGCGTGATCTCGACGAAGTCGGCCACGCTCGAGCCACGACGGCCCGGAGTGGTCGGCTTGTACTTGCGGATTCCCATAGCTGTTCCTCTTCAGTCAGAAGGCCGGTCAGGAGACCGGGCCTCCGAAGATGTCGATGCGGTCACCGGCGGCGACGGAGACGATGGCGCGCTTGGAGTCAGCGCGCTTTCCGACGCCGAAGCGGGTGCGAACCCGCTTGCCCTGGCGGTTGGCGGTGTTGACAGCGGTCACCTTGACACCGAATACCTGCTCGACCGCGATCTTGATCTGGGTCTTGTTGGCATCGGGCGCCACGATGAACGTGTACTTGTTCTCCTCGAGAAGGCCGTAGCTCTTCTCGGAGATCACCGGGGCGAGCAGGATGTCGCGGGGGTCAGCGATCCTCATGCCTGCACCTCGCTTTCCTTCGCAGTGGCCTTGACAGCCTTACCCGTCGCCGGACCGGCGAGGAAGTTCTCGAGGGCAGCCGAGGTGAAGAGCACCTGGTCGCAGACGAGGACGTCGTAGGTGTTGAGCTGATCGGGCGAGAGCACGTGCACGGTAGGCACGTTGCGCAGGCTCAGCCAGCTCACGGACTCATCGCGGCTGACGACAACGAGGATGCCGCCCTCCAGGTTGAGTGCCTCGATCGCCTTGACGGCCGCCTTGGTGGAGGGGACATCGCCGGTGACGAGCTCGGAGATCACGTGGATACGACCATCGCGTGCCCGATCGGAGAGGGCGCCGCGCAGGGCAGCAGCCTTCATCTTCTTGGGGGTGCGCTGGCTGTAGTCGCGGGGGTGCGGTCCATGGACGACGCCGCCACCGACGAACTGCGGTGCACGAGTCGAGCCCTGGCGTGCGCGGCCGGTGCCCTTCTGCTTGTAGGGCTTGCGTCCGCCACCGCTGACCTCAGCACGGGTCTTGGTGTCGTGGGTGCCCTGGCGAGCAGCGGCCAGCTGAGCGACGACGACCTGGTGCATCAACGGGATGTTGACCTGGACGTCGAAGATCTCGGCGGGAAGCTCGGCCTTGCCCGCTGCCTTGCCGGCAGGGGTCTGGATGTCTACGGAGTTCATGCTTATGCCTCCTTCGCGGCGGTGCGCAGGAACACGAGGCCGCCCTTGGGGCCGGGAACGGCACCCTTGACGAGCAGCAGACCGCGCTCAGCGTCGACACTCTGGATGACCAGGTTCTGCGTGGTCTGGCGTGCGCCACCCATGCGACCGGCCATCTTCATGCCCTTGAACACGCGACCGGGGGTCGCGCAGCCGCCGATGGAGCCCGGCGAGCGGTGCTTGCGGTGCACACCGTGGGAGGCGCGCAGGCCATGGAAGCCGTGACGCTTCATGACGCCGGCAAAGCCCTTGCCCTTGGTGGTGCCGACAGCGTCGATCTTCTGACCGACCTCGAAGGTCTCCACGCCGATCTCCTGGCCGAGGGTGTACTCGGTGGCATCTTCGGTGCGAATCTCGACCAGGTGGCGGCGCGGGGTCACGCCAGCCTTCGCGAAGTGACCGGCCTGGGGCTTGGTCACCTTGCGGGGGTCGATCGCGCCAAAGGCGATCTGCACGGCGGAGTATCCGTCGTTCTCGGGGGTGCGAACCTGGGTGACAACACAAGGTCCGGCCTGAACCACAGTGACGGGGATGACCTTGTTGTTCTCATCCCAGACCTGCGTCATGCCGAGCTTGGTGCCCAGTACGCCCTTAACGTTGGTGCCCATTCGTCTGTCGTCCTTACAGCTTGATCTCGATGTCGACGCCAGCCGGAAGATCGAGACGCATGAGCGAATCAACGGTCTTCGGCGTGGGATCGAGAATGTCGATAAGACGCTTGTGCGTGCGCATCTCGAAGTGCTCGCGGCTGTCCTTGTACTTGTGCGGCGAACGGATGACGCAGTACACGTTCTTCTCCGTCGGCAGCGGCACGGGGCCTGCAACCTGCGCGCCAGTACGGGTCACGGTCTCGACGATCTTGCGCGCCGATGAATCGATGACCTCATGGTCGTAGGCCTTGAGCCTGATGCGGATCTTTTGTCCCGCCATGGTGGCTTGCGTCCTTACTTCTCGTGTGCCGATGCTTCTAGTTGTCAAATCTCTTGTACCTCGCCCCGAGGGGCTCGGTGTCCGGTGGCGGCCTTTCGGCCGCCACCGGGTCAAACCGGGTTCCTGAGAGTTACTTCAGGATCTTGGTGACGCGGCCTGCGCCGACCGTGCGGCCACCCTCGCGGATGGCGAACTTGAGGCCGTCCTCCATGGCGATGGGCTGAATGAGCTCAACGCGCATGTCGGTGTTGTCGCCGGGCATGACCATGTCCTTGCCCTCGGGCAGGTACACAACGCCGGTCACGTCAGTCGTACGGAAGTAGAACTGCGGGCGGTAGTTGTTGAAGAACGGGGTGTGACGTCCGCCTTCGTCCTTGGACAGGATGTATGCCTGTGCCTCGAACTCGGTGTGCGGGGTGATCGAGCCCGGCTTGCAGCAGACCTGGCCGCGCTCGACGTCCTCGCGCTTGGTGCCACGAAGGAGCAGACCGACGTTCTCGCCTGCCTGGCCCTCGTCGAGCAGCTTGCGGAACATCTCGACACCGGTGACGGTGGTCTTGGTCGGCGGGCCGGTGTGGATGCCGACGATCTCGATTTCCTCGTTGACCTTGATCATGCCGCGCTCGATACGACCGGTGACGACGGTGCCACGACCGGTGATCGTGAAGACGTCCTCGACGGGCATGAGGAAGGGCTTGTCGACGTCGCGCTCCGGGGTGACGATGTAATCGTCAACAGCGGTCATGAGCTCGAGGATCGAGTCGGCCCACTTCTGGTCACCCTGCAGTGCCGGGAAGGCAGCAACGCGAACGACGGGGATGTCGTCGCCGGGGAACTCGTAAGCGGAGAGCAGCTCGCGAACCTCCATCTCGACCAGCTCGAGGAGATCCTCGTCATCGACCATGTCGCACTTGTTGAGCGCGACGACGATGGCGGGAACGCCGACCTGGCGAGCAAGGAGGACGTGCTCCTTGGTCTGCGGCATCGGGCCGTCGGTGGCGGCGACGACGAGAATCGCACCGTCCATCTGGGCTGCGCCGGTGATCATGTTCTTGATGTAGTCAGCGTGACCGGGGCAGTCGACGTGTGCGTAGTGACGCGCCTCGGTCTGGTACTCGACGTGAGCGATCGAGATCGTGATACCACGCTGGCGCTCTTCGGGCGCCTTGTCGATCATGTCGAACGGCGTGAAGGGGTTCACGTCCGGGTACTTGTCATGCAGCACCTTGGTGATTGCAGCAGTCAGCGTGGTCTTGCCATGGTCAATGTGACCAATGGTGCCGATGTTGACGTGCGGCTTGGTGCGCTCAAACTTGGCCTTCGCCACTTGAGTTCTCCCTTGTCGTTTTGCCGTCCGGCGTTATCGCGGATCGGTGGGTTTCTTTGGTTATTGGATGGTGCTGTGATCCGCGGTTATTCGCCGCGAGACTTTGCGATGATTTCCGTCGACACGTGCGCCGGAACCTGTGCGTATGAATCGAACTGCATGCTGTAGCTCGCGCGGCCCTGTGTACGGCTGCGCAGGTCTCCCACGTAGCCGAACATCTCGGACAGCGGAACCAGTGCCGCAACGACACGGGCTCCTGAGCGCTCCTCCATGGACTGGATCTGTCCGCGGCGGGAGTTCAGATCGCCGATGACATCACCCATGTAGTCCTCGGGGGTGGTGACTTCGACGGCCATCATCGGCTCGAGCAGGACGGGGCCTGCCTTGCGAGCCGCATCCTTGAACGCCATCGAGCCGGCGATCTTGAATGCGAGTTCTGAGGAGTCAACGTCGTGGTAGGCACCATCGGTGAGGGTGACCTTGACGTCGACCATCGGGTAGCCGGCGAGAACGCCGTTCTCCATGGCCTCCTGGCAGCCAGCGTCGACCGAGGGGATGTACTCGCGCGGAACGCGGCCACCGGTGACCTTGTTCTCGAAGGAGTAACCCTCTTCGTTCGAGCCCTCTGCGCCGGCGTTCGGAGCGATGTCGATGATGACGCGCGCGAACTGACCCGAACCACCGGTCTGCTTCTTGTGCGTGTAATCGACCTTCTGAACGGCCTTGGTGATGGTCTCGCGGTAGGCGACCTGCGGCTTGCCGACGTTGGCCTCGACCTTGAACTCACGGCGCATGCGGTCGACGAGGACCTCAAGGTGAAGCTCGCCCATGCCACCGATGATGGTCTGGCCGGTCTCCTCGTCAGTGCGGACGTGGAAGGTCGGATCCTCTTCGGCCAGACGCTGGATGGCGACGCCGAGCTTGTCCTGGTCGCTCTTGGTCTTCGGCTCGATAGCCACCGAGATAACCGGAGCGGGGAAGGTCATGGACTCGAGCACGATCGGGTTGGCCGGATCGCACAGGGTCTCGCCCGTGGTGGTGTCCTTGAGGCCCATCACTGCGACGATGTCGCCGGCGCCCACCGAGTCGATCTCTTCACGCTTGTTGGCGTGCATTCGGTAGATCTTGCCGATGCGCTCCTTGCGATCCTTCACACTGTTGAGAACGGCGGTACCGGTCTCGAGGCGGCCCGAGTACACGCGCACGTAGGTGAGCTTGCCCAGGTGGGGATCGGTCATGATCTTGAAGGCGAGGGCCGCGAAGGGCTCCTTGTCGTTCGGCTGGCGCTCGATGAGCACCTCTTCGTTGCCCTGCTTGTGACCGGTGATCGCGGTGATGTCGAGCGGGCAGGGAAGGTAGGCCACGACGGCGTCGAGCATGGGCTGAACGCCCTTGTTCTTGAACGCCGAGCCGGTCAGGATCGGGGTGAGCTTGTAGGCCAGGGTGGCGCGACGGATCGCGGCCTGGATCTCCTCGACGGTGAAGTCGCCGCCATCAAGGAACTTCTCCATGATCTCGTCGTCGGCCTCGGAGAGGGTCTCGAGCAGCTTCTCGCGGTACTCGTTCGCCTTGTCGACGAGGTCAGCCGGGATCTCCTCGACTGCGTAGTCCTCGCCCTTCTGGGTCTCGCCGCGCCAGGTGAGTGCGCGCATGCCGATGAGGTCGACAACGCCGAGGAAGTCGGACTCGTTGCCGATCGGGAGCTGGAGAACCAGCGGGGTCGCGCCGAGGCGCGAGACGATCATGTCGACGCAGCGGTAGAAGTCGGCGCCGGTGCGATCGAGCTTGTTGACGAAGCAGATACGCGGAACGCTGTACTTGTCGGCCTGGCGCCACACGGTCTCGGACTGCGGCTCAACGCCGGCCACGCCGTCGAACACGGTGACAGCGCCGTCGAGAACACGCAGCGAACGCTCAACCTCGACGGTGAAGTCGACGTGGCCGGGCGTATCGATGATGTTGATGGTGTGGTCTTTCCACACGCAGGTGGTAGCAGCGGACGTGATGGTGATGCCGCGCTCCTGCTCCTGCTCCATCCAGTCCATCGTGGCTGCACCCTCGTGAACTTCACCGATCTTGTAGTTGATACCGGTGTAGAACAGGATGCGCTCGGTGGTCGTGGTCTTGCCCGCGTCGATATGCGCCATGATCCCGATGTTTCGGGTCTTGGCGAGATCGAGACTCGTCGAGGTAGACACGCGATGTTCTCCGTTTGCTTTCGAGGGCTGTCAGGTAAGTGGTGGGGACTACCAGCGGTAGTGAGCGAAGGCCTTGTTGGACTCCGCCATCTTGTGGGTGTCTTCGCGCTTCTTCACTGCTGCGCCAAGGCCGTTCGATGCGTCGAGGATCTCGTTCATCAGACGCTCGGTCATGGTCTTCTCGCGACGCTGGCGCGAGTAGCCGATGAGCCAGCGCAGTGCCAGCGTGGTGCTGCGGTTCGGCTTGACCTCGACCGGAACCTGGTAGGTCGCGCCACCGACACGGCGGGAGCGAACCTCGAGGGTCGGCTTGATGTTGTCGAGCGCGCGCTTGAGCGTGGCAACGGGATCAGTGCCGGTCTTCTCGCGGCAGCCCTCGAGGGCGCCGTAGACGATGCGCTCTGCGGTGGAGCGCTTGCCATCAAGGAGAACCTTGTTGATCAGCTGAGTGACGAGCGGCGATGCGTAGACCGGATCGATGACGATCGGGCGCTTGGCAGCGGGACCCTTGCGAGGCATTAGGCCTTCTCCTTCTTCGCGCCGTAGCGGCTACGTGCCTGCTTGCGGTTCTTGACACCCTGGGTATCGAGTGCACCGCGAATGACCTTGTAACGAACACCCGGCAGATCGCGAACGCGGCCGCCGCGCACGAGCACGATCGAGTGCTCCTGCAGGTTGTGACCGACGCCCGGGATGTAGGCGGTGATCTCGACACCCGAGGTCAGGCGAACACGGGCCACCTTGCGCAGAGCCGAGTTCGGCTTCTTCGGGGTGGTCGTGTACACGCGAGTGCACACGCCACGACGCTGCGGGCTGCCCTTGAGGGCCGGGGCCTTGTTCTTTGAGACCTTGTCCTGCCGGCCCTTGCGGACCAGCTGCTGGATAGTGGGCACTCGGTAGCCTCTTTCGATGTGTAGAGAGTTCGTTTCGTGCTTTTCCTCAGGGATTCTCGGCCCACGCGGTCGGGTGTGTCGCGCAGCCCGCGAGGGCTTGCGACATCCAATTCACGGAAGGAGCGCCGGGCGCTCTATGCGCATCTTCGGGGGAAGCCGCGCACATCGATGTACCTGAGGTCAGGCACGAGGTAGGAGGCTACAGGGGTGATGGCGGCAGAGTCAAAACGGGGT
>JBEGLG010000209.1:0-9097 GCA_041183645.1 Actinomycetota bacterium
GCCACCAGGCCGAACGGCAGCGTGAGCGACGGCCAGGTCGAGCACGCGAGAAGCGTGAGCGCCACCGCTGCCCAGGCGGCAGCCGCCGGAGCGAGGAGGCGCGCATCCACTACGGAACGACCAGCGGACGGATCTGCTCCATGAGCGCATCACCGACCCCGGACACCTCATTCAGGTCGTCGACGGTACGAAAGGGGCCGTGATCAGTGCGCCACTGAACGATGCGTTGCGCGAGTACCGGACCAACTCCCGGCAATTGCTCGAGTTCAGTGGCCGTTGCAGAGCTCAGGCTCGGCTTTCCGCCCGATGCAGCCGCACTGCCCGACGCCCCGAGCAGGATCTGCTCGCCGTCGACCAGCACGCGCGCCAGATTGACCGAGTCAAGCAGGCGCGGCGACTTCGCTCCCCCGGCGCGGTCGATGGCATCGGCCACCCTCGATCCGGCGGGAAGTCGCACCAGACCTGGATGCCGCACGCCACCGGCCACGTGCACGACAACCTCGCCACCCGAGATCGGCACCGCCGAGCCGGAGGCTGACGGGCCGGGAAGTGCGGTGATCTCACGAGGCTGGCCCTGCCACCAGAGCCAGCCCGCGGCAAGGGCGATCACGGCGAGAAGCACGGCGAATGCCCGCCAGGACTTGCGGCCCCAGTGATCAGCGCGCAGCGGAACGATCGGTTCGAGCGGTGGCTGGAGCTCGAGCGGCACGGCCGGGGTCGGCGACCAGCCCGCAGCCAGCCGGCGCAGCCGTTCATCGACATCGGCACGCACGGCCTGGGTCTGCTGGCGTCCGAATATCACCTCGCCACGCTAGGAAGTGTCGCGCACTCGTGGCCGAGGTCCGCGTGGGCTGTGGAAGGTGAGTCAGGGTGTGGACGACGGCATGCGCGCGGCAATGGCGGCGCGAATATTGCGCTGGTGACGCCACAGCACGAGACCGGCGAGCACGATCGAGAACAGCACGTCAGAGGGGTCGAACCAGCCGGCAATGCCTCCGACCACGCCGCTGACCGCGAGCGCGATCGCCGCCATCACTGCGCCGAGACCCACGCGATGGAAGACCTTGACCCCGATGAAGAAGACGATGAGCACGGGTATGGCGAGCCAGGGCTGCACACCGAGAATCGCACCGAGGGTGGTGGCCACGCCCTTCCCCCCGCGCCCGTGCAGCCACGGTGAGGTCACGTGCCCGAGTACCGCTGCCAGCCCGGCAATCTCGCCTGCGATCTCACCGCCCAGCAGGCCGAAGATCAGCGCGGGCAGGAATCCCTTCAGGATGTCGATCGCGCCGACGAGGATCGCCCAGCGCGGGCCAAGTGCGCGGCCGATATTCGTGGCTCCCGGATTTCCGGAGCCGACCTTGCGGATATCGACTCCGAAGATGCGCGCGATCCAGGCCGCAGGATTCACCGAGCCGAGGAGGTAGCTCGCCGGCGCGGCGATGAGCCACCACATCAGTGGGGTGATCATGCGCCGACCCGAGGTGACACCACGACCGCCACCATGCCCGGCCCCACATGGGCTCCGACCACGCCGCCCACCGGGCACTCGATCACGGTCGAGCCGGGAAGATCTCCGCGCAGTTGCCGAGCGAGCGCGGAGGCGCGTTCGGGTGCGCCGAGATGCTGCACGGCAATATCGCAGTCACGGCCCGCAGCCGCCTTGACGGCAAGCTCGGCCAGCCGTGCCAGCGCCTTGCCCGCCGTGCGAAGTTTCTCCAGGGCCTCGACTCGTCCATGCTCGACATGCAGAAGTGGCTTGACCTGCAACGCCTGCCCCATCGCCGCCTTCGCCGAGCTCACTCGCCCGCCGCGACGTAGGTACTCGAGGGTGTCGACGTAGAAGAGCACTTCAGCACATCGCGCGGATTCAGTGATGACCCGAGCCACCTCGGTGGCATCGGCCCCCGCACGTGCTGCTTCGGCGCCTCGCGCGACGGCAAACCCCAGCCCCATCGCGATAGTTCCGCTATCGATGACCGTTACCGGGATCGGCGCATCTCGCGCGGCCAGGAACGCCGACTCGTAGGTAGCCGACATCGCCGACGACAGCGTGGCCACCACGATCTCGGTGGCACCCGCTGTCTGCGCTGCCCGGAAGGCCTGCAGGAATCTCTCGGGCGACGGGCGCGAGGTCGACACCGGCTGAAGCGAGCTCAGCGCGAGAGCCACCTGCTGCGCCTGATCGTCATCAGTCTCGTCGAAGGGCTTGCCGGCGACGATCACCTGAACCGGGACGACGGCGATGCCGAGATCGGCTGCCCAGCCCCGAGGCAGATAGGAGGTGGAGTCGGTGACGACCGCGACCCTCGTGCTCACGATGCGAGCCTACGGGCTTTCGCGAGCGCCGCTCGTACCTCGCGCGCCGCTGATGCAGGGATGACTTCGTCGACGCGAATGTCGTCGCAGCCCACCCAGCCTGCCGCCTCGACCAGCGCAAGCGCGATCCCCTGCGCTGCTTCAGCTACCGGACCGTCTTCCAGAGTGACGCGCGCCGCGACCAGCGTGCTGCCCTCACGCTTCGGATCGACTCGCGCCACGAGCTCGCCGCGATGCAGCACCGGCATCGCGAAGTAGCCGTGCACGCGCTTGGGCGCGGGCGTGTAGGCCTCCAGACGATGATGCATGCCGAAGAGTCGCTGGGTACGCGGTCGATGCCAGATGATCGAGTCGAAGGGCGAGAGCAGTGTCGTGCGCGATCGTGAGCGAGACCCGCTCGCGAGCCACTCGAGTGCCTCAGATGTCGCCCAGGCGGGCTCGGTCCATCCGCGCACCTGAACCTGCACGAGGCCGAGTTCGTCCGCATGGCGTCGCACCTCGATCTTGGAGATGCGGTGCACATCGGCAATGTCGTCAGCGGTTCCGATACCCATCGCCTCAGCGCCGGCGGAGATCAACGCCCGCGTGCAGTCGGCATCCGACGGGCCGATGATGCCGTCGTCATCGACCCAGTTCGGTGCGGTGCGCAAGGAGTCCGGGATCACGCGCTCGGCAAGGTCATACACGCGACGCCATCCCACGCGTGACGTGCACACGACCTCGCCGATATCGAGCAGGTACTCCATCGCGATCTTCGAGTCAGACCAGTCCCACCAGTAGCCGGAGGCCTTCGCTCCCCCGATGTCCTTGGTGGTGAGCGGGCCGTCGCTTCGCAGGCGTGCGAGCACCGAGTCGACCGACTTCTGCGTTACCTCGTGCCAGCGGATGCCCCGACGTGCGTAGTGACGGCGTCGAAAGGCGAACAGCGGCCACGACTCGACGGGCAGGATGCATGCGGCATGCGACCAGTACTCGAAGCTGGTGTCGCCGTTCCAGTAGGCCGACTCGATCGCCGTGCGCTCGATAGAACCGAATCGCGCATAGGCCACGAGCTCATGCGTGCGCGCCAGAACCGAGATCGTGTCGAGCTGCACGGCACCCAGTGAGCGCACCATGTCATGGACCCGCTGCTCCTGGGCAGCCGGCTTACCCGGCTTCGGTGGAGCGCCGAGAAGCCCCTGCCGCCATAGTGCGATGCGTCTCGCCTGATCGGCAGTGATCGAGACGCTCATCGAGAACGCCTTACTCGGGGACGATATTGACGAGCTTGGGAGCGCGCACGATGACGGTCTTGATGCCACGGCCCTCGAGTGCTGCCGCGATGCCCGGAAGCGCGAGCGCCTGCTCGCGCAGGTCGGCCTCGCTGATATCGGGCGACACATCGAGACGGTCGCGCACCTTGCCCTGGATCTGCACCACGCACGTGACGGAGTCCTCGACGAGAAGCGCCGGATCGACCACCGGCCAGCCGGCGAGCGCCACGCAGGGCTGATGACCGAGTCGAGCCCACATATCCTCGGCCGTGTACGGCGCGACGAGCGACAGAATGATGGCCACCGCCTCAGCAGCCTCGCGCACAGCCGGATCCGCAGGACCCGCACCGGAGTCGATGACCTTGCGCGTGGCGTTCACGAGCTCCATGGCCTTGGCCACCGCGACATTGAAGCGGAAGCTCTCGACCGCGATGGCAGCATCGTGCACTGACTTGTGGGTGATCTTCCGCAGCGCCAGGTCGCCAGCGGCGAAGTCAACACCCGGCGCACTGGTGACATCGCCGGCGAGGCGCCAGGCACGGGCCAGGAACTTCTTCGAGCCGGCAGGCGAGACATCGGCCCAGTCGACGTCATCCTCCGGCGGGCCGGCGAACACCATGGTCAGGCGAATGGCATCGACTCCGTGCACGGCCAGCTCATCGGAGAGCCGCACGAGATTGCCGCGCGACTTGCTCATCGCCGAGCCGTCCATGACGACCATGCCCTGATTCAGAAGTCGAGTGAAGGGCTCAGTGAAGTCGAGCAGGCCCATGTCGTGCAGCACCTTGGTGAAGAAGCGGCTGTAGAGCAGGTGCAGGATCGCGTGCGTGACGCCGCCGACGTACTGATCGACGGGCAGCCACTCGGCAGCCAGCTTCGGGCTGAAGGCCTGGGTGTTGTCGCTCGGATCGATGTAGCGCAGGTAGTACCACGAGGAGTCGACGAACGTATCCATCGTGTCGGTATCGCGCACCGCGGGCTTGCCGCAGCGGGGGCATGGCACCGAGGCCCACTCGGTGGCTGCGCCGAGCGGCGAGGTGCCCTTCGGCTTGAGATCGAGTCCCTCAGCCGGGGGCAGCACGATGGGGAGCTGATCCTCCGGCACCGGCACCTCACCGCAGGACTCGCAGTGGATGATCGGAATCGGCGTACCCCAGTAGCGCTGACGCGAGATCAGCCAGTCGCGCAATCGGTAGTTCGTGGCCGGCTTGCCCGTACCGCGCTCAAGAAGAATTCCCAGGATCGCATCGATGGCCTCCTGCTTGCCGAGACCATCGAGCGGACCTGAGTTGACGTGCGGGCCATCATCAGCGGTAGCCACGCCGGTGACAGCAGGATCCTCGCCCGCATCGACCACGACGCGCACAGGCAGATCGAAGGCGCGGGCGAAATCGAGATCGCGCTGATCGTGCGCCGGCACGGCCATGATCGCGCCCGTGCCGTAGTCGGCCAGCACGTAGTCGGATGCCCACACGGGAATCTGCTCGCCGTTGACGGGATTAGTGGCATAGCGCTGCAGGAACACACCGCTCTTGGCCCGGGAGGAGTCGAGGCGATCCATCTCGGACACCTGCTTGACCTTCTCGAGGTATTCGGCGAACTCGGCCTCTGCCTCGGTACCCGCAGCGAGCTCGGCCGCGAGCTCGGAGTCAGCGGCGACGACGAAGAACGTGGCGCCGTAGAGAGTGTCGGGACGGGTCGTGTAGACGGTGACGGGCTCTGCGCGACCGCTGATCTCGAACTTCACCTCGGCGCCGACCGACTTGCCGATCCAGTTCTTCTGCATCAGCAGGACCTTGTCGGGCCAGCCACCCTCAAGTTGCTGCATATCGTCGAGCAGACGATCGGCGTAATCGGTGATGCGCAGGTACCACTGGTTCAGCTTCTTCTTCGTGACGACCGAATCGCATCGCTCGCACTGGCCGCCGACCACCTGCTCATTGGCGAGCACGGTCTGACAAGTCGGGCACCAGTTGACCGCGCTGTCCTTGCGGTAGGCCAGGCCACGCTCGAACATCTGCAGGAAGAACCACTGATTCCACTTGTAGTACTCGGGGTCGCAGGTGTTGAACACGCGATCCCAGTCGAATGAGCATGCGTAGCGGCGCATCGACGCCTTCTGCTGGGCGATGTTCTCGTAAGTCCACTCGACCGGGTCGGCGCCGCGCTTGATGGCGGCGTTCTCGGCGGGCAGGCCGAAGGCATCCCAGCCGATGGGGTGCATGACGTTGAACCCCTTCTGCACCCAGTAGCGGGAGATGACATCGCCCAGGGCGTAGGCCTCGGCGTGACCCATGTGCAGGTCGCCGGAGGGGTACGGGAACATGTCGAGCACGTACTTCTTCGGGCGCGGATCATCGGCGCGGCCGGAGCGGAAGGGGGCGAGTTCGTCCCAGACCGGGAGCCAGCGCTCCTGGATCTCGGTGACGTCGTAACCGCCGGTCTCGGCCTGGCTGCTCTCGGAATTCGTGTGCTCGCTCATGAGGGGTTCAGTCTACGAGGTGACCCCGAGGGCGGGTCGGTTCGCCATCGTCCGGGGCAGGCGCCAGGATTCCCCCATGGCCAACGGTGCGCGGAACGTGATGCTGAGCATGTCTCGGGTGGCCCGGGAGAACCTCCAGTGGCGTCGTCCCACGCTGATCGCGATCGTGACCGGGCTGCTCGCTGCCCTCTGCGTGAGCACCGATCACACGTCCTTCGCCGTCCCCCTGGCCGTGGGTGCCTGGTTCACCTCGCTGTCCGACACCCGGCAGGCGTTCGGAGTGCACTGGCGGACGATGGCCTGGACCTGCCTGTGGCTCGCGATCGGCGCGAGCGTCGGCGGCTTCGCTTCGACCCTGGGCTACTGGCAGCTGCTGGTCGTCGCTGTCGTGTCGGTGCTCTGCGGCTTCGCCGGGAGCCTGGGCGGACTTGGACTGGTGAACGGCTCACTCACCCTGGTCATGTACGCGATCTTCGCCGGCGCGCCCGTGAGTGATCGCACGGCTGCGCAGACCGGCCTGCTCGTGCTCGCCGGCGGCCTCGTGTCCATCGCGGTGACCTTCGTGGTCTACCTGATCGGAGCCCGCGCACAGTTGCATGAGCACAGGCCGGCGCCGGAGTCCATTCTGACGAGGGTGCGCGCGCACCTCGGCTCGCATGACGACTACCTCTGGCATGGCGTGCGCCTCGCGGTAGCAATGGTGGCGGCGACGGCGCTGGCTCACGTTTTGGCCTGGCCACACGAGTACTGGATCCCGATGACGGTGGCCTGGATCGCTCGGCCCGACAAGAGCCTGACCCTCGAGCGAACCGTGCATCGGGTAGTCGGCACCCTGGCCGGCATCGTGGTCGTGATCGGACTCATGCTCACGGCAGGCCACTCCCCCTACCAACTGGCCGTGCTGGTCGCGGCGGGCGCAGCGATGACCTTGATCTTCATCCGCGCCAACTACGCGCTCGCGGTCACCGGCATCACCATCGCGGTGATGTGCCTCTTCGCCATCGAGGGTCAGTCGCTGGAAATTAACGCGCCGTACCGCATCGCCGCCACGCTGATCGCCGGCGTGATCACTGCGCTGAGCGCCTTCCTCTGGCTTCCTGACAGGTCCTCGCGATCCTGAGCTACGCCTACTCCGGCAGCGCGGTCGTCAGGCACCCAGGGCGGCAGCGAGGCTCTCGGCGCGACTGAACACCTGAGTGCGCAGGGCCTCGGTGAGCACCATCGGCCCCGCATCGAGCTGCGACTTCGAGAGCTTGGCTCCGGACTCGTCGGTCACCAGTGGGTGATGCCACCAGCGCGCCTGGACAAGGGTCGGGGCGTCGAGATAGCGGGCGAGCCACACGTGCAGGGCACTGGACTCCACGAGATCCTCGCCTCGCACGATGTCGGTCACCTCGAGATCGCGATCCTCGATCACCGTGACCAGGTGATAGGCGGGAAGGTCGTCTCGACGCCACAGCACGACATCGCCGTGCTCGGCTGCGAGATCGACCGTGCGGTCATGCATGCGCACGCTCGTGCCCTCGGGGATCCTCAGGCGCAGGGCCGTGCTGCCCTTCTCCAGCTCGAGTCCGCGCGTGGCGCAGTCTCCTGCGCACCTCAGACCGCCGGCGGCAGCGAGATCCACCCGTGAGCAGGCGCACGCAAAGACCTCGAGCCCATGGTCGTTGAGCAGATCGAGCTGGGATCTGTAGTAGTCGGTTCGAGCGGTCATCGTGAAGTTCGCCTCGAAGTCCGCCCGGTCGGACGCACCGGCGAGCGAGGGGATATCGATCCATGCGAGGACATCGAAGATGTCGTCGACGTACTCGGGGCGCGCGCGATCGGCATCCATGTCGTCGATGCGCAAGTAGATGCCCGCATCCCAGCGATCGGCCAGCAGTGAGATGAGGGCGAAGTTGACGGCATTGCCCAGATGCAGGAATCCGCTGGGCGTGGGCGCGATCCGCGTCAGGCGGGGCTCGCTCATGACCGACTAGTGGTCAGCGTGGGCATGCGCGGCATGCGCGCCGTGCTCGTCGTCGTCCTTGCGGAAGCCGAAGATGTAGATCGAGATGAGCGCCCAGAGCAGGATGAACGGAAGGAATCGCCAGGCCGGGACATCGGGGTTCATGGCTGCGAAGAGAAGCTCGAGGATGACCGAGAAGACGATGGCCGAAATCACGCCGGCGACAGGATGGCTCTTCTCCGAATGCTCACTCACGTGGAGCTGAGGGGACTCGAACCCCTGACCCCCTGCATGCCATGCAGGTGCGCTACCAGCTGCGCCACAGCCCCGTATTGGGAAGCCAAAGCATACCCAGTGGGCCTTTCGGGGTGAAATCGACCCCTGCCCGTACTAGCGGTCATCTCCCAGGGCCGGCTCGGGAAGCGTGCCCGCGTTGTACTCCTGCAGGCGCCAGGGATTTCCCTGCCCGCTCACGTTCTCGACGAGCACCGACCACGAGCAGTTCGTGAGAACGCCGAGTGCACCCCAGGTCTCGTGCGGAAGCCCGAGCAGCCGGCCGATTGCGGTGCGCGCGGCACCGCCATGCGTGGCCACGACCATGGTCTCGCCGGCGGGCAGGGTGACGAGTGCCTCGCGCACGGCCGCCTCCATGCGATCGGCGACCTCGATGCGATTCTCGCCGTGCACGCCGGGACGCACATCGGAGTAGGCCGACCACGCTGCGAGCTCCGGGCCGTAAGTGCTCTCGAGCACGTCGCGAGTCAGGCCCTCCCACTCGCCGGCAAAGGTCTCGCGAAGCCGCGTATCGGTGCGCACCTCGACATCAGTGAGTCGGGCTAGTGCACTCGCCGTCTGGTGCGCTCGCGTGAGATCGCTGGAGAGGATGACTGAGGGGCGCAGGCTCGCGAGCATGGCCGCGGCTCGCTCGGCCTGGGCGAGCCCGACCTCGTCAAGAGGAATATCGGTCTGGCCCTGGAAGCGCATCTGGGCATTCCATTCGGTGCGGCCGTGCCGCCAGAAGACCAGGCGTCGTGGTGCTGACATGGCGCTGCTGGATCAGGCGCGCGCACTGCGCGGACTATTGACCTCGGCCGG